>CACYDB010000083.1 GCA_902773035.1 uncultured Ruminococcus sp.
TATTGACTTTGCAATAAATCGTGCTATAATAAGCATAAGAGGTGACTGACTTTGCTCAATCATGACCGATATCGACTAATTGAAAATATCATAAACGAACGCAATACCGTCACAGTCGCCGAGCTGTCAAAGGCTCTGAACACCTCCGAATCCACCATCCGCCGCGACCTTACGGCGCTTGACGAGCTCGGAAAAATCAGGAAATTTTTCGGCGGAGCCGCGGCAATCAAAAATCCCGAGGGCTTTTTTGAGGACGACGTATCTGTCCGAGAGTCCGTAATGAGCGACGAAAAAACGCTCATCGCGCGCTACGCCGCGACTCTTATCAACGACGACGACTTCGTGTTTATCGACGCGGGAACCACCACCTCGCGCCTTATCGACTTTATAACCAACAAAAAAGCCACCTACATCACCAACGGCATCTCCCACGGCAGAAAGCTCATCAAGAAGGGGCTCACCGCCTACATCATCGGCGGCAAGATCAAGCATACGACAGAGGCTATCATCGGCTCACAGGGCGTGGCAAACCTGAGCAGCTTCAACTTCTCAAAGGCTTTTATGGGAGTCAACGGCATAGACCTCGACGCAGGCTACTCCACCCCAGATGTCGAGGAGGCTCTCGTCAAGGAAACAGCCGTCAAGAAGAGCTATCTTTCCTTTATGCTCGCCGACCACACAAAATTCAAGCGCGTATTTCCCGTAAGCTTTGCGGAGCTGAGGAGCGGTTGCATAATTACCGACGCGCTTCCCGACAATAGATTCAGTAACGAAACAATAGTAAAGGAGGTAACGGAATGATTTATACAATAACTCTCAACCCGTCGATAGACTACATCGTCCGGCTGTCAAAGCTCACTCGCGGCATCACCAACCGCACCGACAGCGAGGAATACTACTTCGGCGGCAAGGGTATTAATGTATCACTCGTTCTGGCGGAACTCGATCTCGACAGCACCGCGCTCGGATTTGTAGCGGGCTTCACGGGAGAAGCTATCGAGAACGGAATCCGCAACGACCGTATAACCACCGACTTTATCAAGCTGCGTTCGGGAATTTCCCGTATCAATGTCAAAATCAAAGCCGGCGAGGAAACCGAAATCAACGCTCAGGGACCTCATATCGAGCCTGACGAGCTCGACAGGCTTATGCTCAAGCTCGACCATATCCAGAGCGGCGACACCCTCATACTCGCGGGCAGTATCCCCAACACTCTCCCCGACGACACCTACGAGATGATGCTCGAGAGGCTCAAGGACAAGGACGTCAGGATCGTGGTTGACGCCACAAAGAAGCTCCTTGTCAACTCTCTCAAATACAAGCCCTTCCTCATTAAGCCCAACCGTCAGGAGCTCTCCGAGATTTTTAACGTTGAGGTCAGGACCGAGGAGGACACGATCAAATACGCCCGCGAGCTCCAGAAGCTCGGCGCCAAAAACGTGCTCATCTCCCTCGGCGGCGACGGCGCTATGCTCGTAGATGAGTTCGGCGAGGTGCACAAGGCAGGCGTATTAAAGGAAAAGGTAATCAATACCGTCGGCTCAGGTGATTCAATGGTAGCAGGCTTCACCGCGGGCTATGAAAAAGAAAAAAGCTACCCTTACGCTCTGAAACTCGGCAGCGTCTGCGGAAACGCTACGGCGTTCCTCCCCGGACTTGCCACAAAGGAAAAAATAAATGAACTTCTAAAGAAGTTCTAGTCAAGGAGGCTAATATGCGTATTACTGATTTGCTGAAAAAGCAAGGCATCTCTCTCGGCGTGTCGGCAAAGGACAAGAGAGACGCTATCGACCAGCTCGTAGCTCTGCACGATAAGTGCGGCAACCTTAAGGACGCCGCGGCTTACAAGGAGGGCATCCTCAAGCGTGAGGAAATGGGCACAACCGCAATCGGTATGGAGGTCGCTATCCCCCATGCCAAGAGCGAAGCCGTAAAGGCTCCCGCTCTGACCGCAATCACGGTTCCCGCGGGCGTTAACTACGACGCTCCCGACGGAGCCGACTGTAAGCTCATCTTTATGATCGCGGCGACTCTCGACGGCGACGTTCACCTCGAGGTTCTCGCGAGAATGATGCAGATGCTTATGGACGCCGACTTCACCGCTCAGCTCAAGGCGGCTAAGACAGCCGATGAATTCCTCAAGATCATCGACGACAAGGAAGCTGAGAAATTCCCCGACGAGCCCAAGGCTGCGGCTCCCGCAAAGACAGGCTACCGCGTACTCGCAGTAACAGCCTGCCCCACAGGTATCGCTCATACCTATATGGCTGCCGAGGCTCTCGCTAAGGCGGGCGAAGAAATGGGCATCACGATCAAGGTAGAAACCAACGGCTCAGGCGGCGCGAAGAACGTTCTCACCGCAAAGGAAATCGAGGAGTGCGACGGAATCATCATCGCCGCTGACAAGAGCGTCGAGACAGCTCGCTTCAACGGCAAGCCCGTCATCTCTACAAAGGTTGCCGACGGTATCCACAAGCCCCAGGAGCTCATCAACAAGATCGTAAACGGTCAGGCTCCCGTTTTCCACTCAGACAAGGCGGCTGACTCCTCCGAGGACATCGGAGACGAAAGCTTCGGCCGTAAGCTCTATAAACACCTTATGAACGGCGTATCTCATATGCTTCCGTTCGTAGTAGCAGGCGGTATCTTTATCGCTATCGCGTTCCTCATCGACGCGGCGTCAGGCGCTCCGCAGGACGGTAACTTCGGTTCAGCTACTCCCGTAGCGGCTTGGTTCAAGTCGATCGGCGGCGTAGCGTTCGGATTTATGCTCCCGATTCTCGCGGGCTTCATCGCGATGTCTATCGCTGACCGTCCCGGACTCTTAGTCGGCTTTGTAGGCGGCTCACTCGCGTCCGTAGGCGCTACCTTCGCGGCTCCCGGCGGCGACGCTACTTCCGTATCAGGCTTCTTAGGCGCTCTGCTCGCAGGCTTCATCGCAGGCTGGCTCATCAAGATGGTAGAAAGACTCTGCGATCATCTGCCCCACGCTCTCGAAGGTATAAAACCGGTTCTTATCTATCCGCTCGCGGGTCTCGGAATCGTCGGCGTAATGATGTGCGCTGTCAACCCCGTAATGGGCCTGATCAACACAGGTATGACAAACGGCGTAACATATATGGCAGGAAATCCCGCTATGATCATTCCTCTCTGCGCTCTGCTCGCAGGTATGATGGCTATTGATATGGGCGGCCCGTTCAACAAGGCGGCTTATGTAACAGCGGCAGGCTTGCTCGCCAACTCACCCAACACTGCAACCTATATGATTATGGCTGCCGTTATGATCGGCGGTATGGTACCTCCCATCGCGATCGCTCTCTCAACAACGATCTTCCGCAACCGCTGGTCTGACGAGGAAAGAAAGAGCGGTCCCGTAAACTTCATTATGGGTCTCTCCTTCATCACAGAAGGCGCTATCCCCTACGCCGCCGGACATCCTCTCCAGGTTATCCCGAGCTGTATCGTAGGCTCAGCCGCTGCAGGCGCTCTCTCAGCTCTCTTTGGCTGTACTCTTATGGCTCCTCACGGCGGTATCTTCGTACTTCCCACAATCGGTAATCCTCTGATGTACTTCTTAGCCCTCGCAATCGGCTCCGTACTCGGAATGATTATGCTCGCCCTCCTCAAGAGACCTATCAAGAAGTAATAAAGTAATCAAAACTTAATAAATCGCCCGGCGTTCAGCTAAATTGCCTTTACGTCGGGCAAATCATACAGAAAAAGGAGAAACTATTATGGTATCCAAAAAACTTACTATCGTCAACGCTCAGGGCTTCCATATGCGTCCCGCCTCAACCTTTGCCACAGCTATGGGCAAATACGCCTGCGACGTAACTCTCAGACACAACGGCTCGGACGTTAACGCAAAGAGCCTTATGAACATTATCGCGGCTTGCATCAAGTGCGGTAATGAGGTTGAGGTTATCGCGGACGGCGACGGCGAGAACGAAGCTCTCGCGGAAGCGGTTGCAATGATCGAGAACGGCTTCGGCGAATAAAGAAAAATGAAATTCAGGGGTTGCCGTATTTTCGGCAACCCCAGTGGTAATTTGTAAGCGGTAAACTCAGTCAACGCTTACCGCTTACCACTTATCACTAAAACTAAAAACGAGGTGAATATTATGTTAAAAGGTATAGCCGCCTCCGAGGGAATCGGAATCGGTAAAGTAATGATAGTTGAGGAGCACTCCCTCGAATACCAGCCCAAGCAGGTCGCTGACACCGACGCTGAGCTGCAGCGATTCAGAGACGCCGTAGAAGCCTTCTGCGAGGAAACTACGGAGCAGGCTGAGGCTGTCAAAAAGTCAGCGGGTGAAAAAGAGGCTGAGATCCTTATGGGTCACATCTATATGATCAAGGACCCGGGAATGATCGGCACAATGGAAGCCCAGATCACAGCGGGACAGTGCGCCGAGGCAGCGCTGGAGCAGATTTGCGATATGTTTATCGAAGCGTTCTCGTCAACGGGCGACGAGGTCACTCAGCAGCGCGCCGCTGACGTCAAGGACATCAAGACCGCTATTCTCAGCATTCTTCTCGGCGTAAAGACCGTTAAAATAAGCGAAGCCCCCGCGGGCACCGTAATCGTCGCGAGAGAGGTAACTCCCTCGATGACAGCGGGCATAAACAAGGAAAACATCGTCGGTATCGTAACCGAAACAGGCTCCCAGACCTCCCACTCGGCGATCCTCGCCAGAGCTCTTGAGATTCCAGCCGTACTCAGCGTGGAGAACGCGACAAGCAAGCTCTCCTCGGGCGAGCAGATCATCGTTGACGGAAGCTCGGGCGACGTTATCACCGCTCCGAGCGAGACGGAAGTCCTCGACTACACCGCGAAGCGCGACGCTTTCCTGCGTGAGAAACGCGAGCTCGAGAACTACCGCGGCAGAAGGACCCTCTCCGCGAGCGGCGAGGAGTACGAGCTCTTCTGCAACATCGGCACGCCCAAGGACGCCGCAAAGGCTATGGAAGCCGACGGCGAGGGCGTAGGACTTTTCCGCACAGAGTTCTTATTTATGGACAGAAACGCCCTGCCCACCGAGGACGAGCAGTTTGAAGCCTACAAGCAGGCGGCGATCGTGCTCAAGGGCAAGGGACTTATCATCAGAACGCTCGACATCGGCGGCGACAAGGAAATTCCGTACCTCGGACTTGAAAAGGAAGAAAATCCCTTTATGGGCTACCGCGCGATCCGCTATTGCCTCGGACACCGCGACCTCTTTAAGTCGCAGCTCAAGGCTATCCTCAGAGCAAGCGCCTTTGGCGACGTAAGAATTATGTTCCCGCTCATCACGGCGATCGAGGAGCTCAGAGAGGGCAAGGCTCTCGTAGAGGAAGCCAAGGCTGA
>CACYDB010000084.1 GCA_902773035.1 uncultured Ruminococcus sp.
TCCGCCGTAGCCCTTTTCGGAAACGGTGAAAACATACCCTGCGCCGTTATCGGCTTTATAGGCTTCAAGCGTACCCTCGGGGAGAGTTTTGTCGAGCTGAGTAAAATTATCGGCTTCGGGGAGGACATCCTTACGCGCGCGTGCAGCCTCGTCCTCCTCTTCCTTAATGATGATCGGCTTAGTAACCGAGTTTACATACGCCAGAGCGCCTGTAACAACAAAGCATATGCACACCAGAACAATAATAGGCTTTAAAATATCCTTGACCTTCATCGCTTGGCACCTCCCACCGCTTTAGCGCGCGTGAGCTTTTCGATATACGGCGTGAGAATATTCATCAGCAGTATCGAAAAGCTTACGCCCTCGGGGAAGTTGCCCCAGAATCGAATCAGAACAGTGATAAGTCCGCAGAAAACTCCCGCGATGATCTTGCCCCACTTAGTCGCGGGCGAGGTCGAGTAATCGGTCGCCATAAATATCGCGCCAATCATCAGACCGCCGCTCATAAGCTGATACAAAGGCTGCTGACCGCAGACAAGCGACATCAGCGCCACCGTACCGAGAAACGCGACGGGCAAGTGCCACGAGATAACTCTTTTGACCAAAAGATAAATTCCGCCGAGCAGTAGCGCGAGAGTACAGGTCTCGCCGAGACAGCCTCCGCGAACGCCGAGGAACATATCGAGCAGGCTCGGCAGAGAGTCAAGCTCTCCCTTGGCGAAAAGCGCTAATGGCGTAGCGGTCGAGCTTGCGTCGGGGAAAACCCACGCCGTCATACTGCCCGAGAACGCCGTCATCATCACGATACGAGCCGTGAGCGCGGGATTGGCGAAGTTCTGACCGATGCCGCCGAAAATCTGTTTAACAACCACGATCGCGACAATACTTCCGAAAGCCGCCTGCCAGAGCGGGATCGATACGGGCAGGTTGAACGCGAGCAAAAGTCCCGTAACCACAGCCGAAAGATCCGAGGTCGTGTTTTCCTTTTTACAAATCTTTTCAAAGCCCCATTCACAGAAAACGCAGACAGCTACGCATACGCCGATCACGAGCAGGCTTCTGAAGCCGAAAATTATAACCGAAGCGATTGCCGCGGGCATAAGCGCGATGATCACGTCGAGCATAATCTTCTGAGTGGTTATCGGGCTGTGAAAATGAGGGGAAACGGAGGATATTAATTTTTTCATTTTTTATCCTCCTTCTTGCTTTTATATTCACGCAAAAGCGCCTTGGCGAGCTTATTTGTCTGAACCAGAGGACGCTTAGCGGGGCATACGTATGAGCAGCAGCCGCATTCCATACACAAGTCGGCGTACAGCTCCTCCAGATCCTCGCCCGAGTTACGCGCGTAAGCCTTTGAAATCGCCCTCGGATCGAGCCTTAGCGGACAATGATTGAGACATCTGCCGCAGTTTATACAGGGAGTAGTCTTAGGCGGAGCCGCCTCCTTCTCGTCCATAGCTATGACCGCGTTAGTCATTTTGAGCACGGGAACGTCGGCTGACGGAACGGAAATACCCATCATCGGGCCGCCGTAGAGGATCTTGGCAGGCTCGCTGTCGGTATTACAGAACTCCAGCAGATTTTTAAGCGGAGTACCGATCGGCGCGATAACGTTCTTAGGCTCCTTTACAGCCGAGCCGTCAACCGTGACGACCTTGCTGACGAGCGGCATACCCGTTTCGAGATACTCGGCGACAAAGGCGAGAGTCGTGACGTTGATAACTATCACACCCGCGTCGAGCGGCAGCTTACCCTGAGGAATGATCCTGCCTGTCGTGTTGTAGACGAGAACCTTCTCGCCGCCCTGCGGATAAATCGAGGGAACGACGCATACCTCAACGCCATCTGTCTTGTCGCAGAACTCTTTGAGCTTCTTAATACACTCGCCCTTGTTATCCTCGATACCGATAACGAACTTTTTAGTTCCGATAAATTTCTTGATAGCTTCAATACCCTTGAAGATAAACTCCGTCTTGTCGAGCATTGTGCGCGTATCCGAGGTGATGTAGGGCTCGCACTCCGCGGCGTTGATAACGACCGCCTCGACCCTGGACAAATCCTCGACGGAAAACTTGACGAAGCTCGGGAAACCCGCGCCGCCGAGTCCGACAGCGCCGCTTTTCCTGACAGCCGCCACATAGGAGTCAAAGTCACTAAGCTCGGGAGGCTTTATACTCTCGTCAGTCTCCTGCAAACCGTCGGTCTCAATCACAACCGCCTGTACGGACGCGCCGTTTGACATTGTGATTTCGTTGATTTTGAGCACCTTTCCCGACACGCTCGAGTGAACAGGAGCGCTGATAAAGCCCTCAGCCTCGCCTATGAGAGTGCCGACCTTGACCTCGTCTCCGCGCTTAACGACAACTCTTGCGGGACGGCCGATGTGCATCGACATCGGGATCACGACCTCCTTAGGCAAGGGAAGCGGCACGGGGACTGAGCCCGCGGTATTTTTATGATGAGGTACCTTTGTACCGTGTAATCTCATTGGTATTCCCCCTGAAAATTAATCCATCTGACTTTTCATTATACTATATATAAGCAAAAAAATCAAAGCTTTTTTATAACAAAATGAAAGAAAGACAGGCCGATTATTCATCAACCTGTCTTAATATATAAGCTTAGCTTTATTTTTTGTCAGTCGGAAGCTCCTTGTCAAGAATCACGCCGAGGCTTTTGATGTATTCCGAGGTGGTGTTTGACAAAATAATTATGTGATTCTTTGTCGCCTTGTCAACCATAACAAACGAGCTGTAGGAGCTGATTCCGCCGAGGTGGAAGTAGGTATCCGCGTTCTCGATCATCAAGCCGTAGCCGTAGCCGAACTCCATACTGCCCTCGGTGGTGTAGGAGGAGGTCATCTCCTTGAACGACTCGGGGTTAACGACCTGTCCGCCGTCAAGCGCGTCAAGCCATTTAGCGAGATCCGCGGCTGTAGAGATGATATTGCCTGAGCCGAAGCTCACGCCTCTGTAGTAAAGCTCTGACCTCGTGCTCTCCTTTAAGGGCTTCGCGAAATTTCGGGACTTTTTATCATAGCTCTCGATAAAGCCCGTACCCGTCATTTCAAGCGGCTTGAAGAACTGCTTGCGCAGATATGTTCCGTAGTTCATTCCGCTGACCTGCTCGACGATTTCGGAGAGCAGAATGTAGTTTGAGTTGGAATACTGGTAGTATTTCCCGGGCTTGAAGTTTAGCTTTTGGCTGAGGATCCACTTGCGGACTGCGCTGCGGTTAGGCTTATATTTGCCGTTTCTCTTAACGCCGCACTTTTTGAGCTCGGCTTCCTCGTTTGTATAGTCGGGAATACCCGAGCGCATAGCGAGCAGATTGTGGATCGTATTCTTCTTGCCGAGCTTGTAGTCGGGGAAATAGAGGTCGATCGTATCGTCAAGCGAGAGCAGCCCCTTTTCCTTGAGCCTCAGAATAGCCGCCGCGGTGAACTGCTTTGTTACCGAGGCGATACAGAAGGCTGTGTTCTCGTCAATCGCGGAACCGTTTTTAGCCGCGGTCTTACCGCGCGAGAACTTAAACACGGGCTTCGAGTCCCTTGTGACGTAAGCCTCGCCCCTGAAATCAGCGAGCTTGAACTGCTTTTTGATTTCGGCGGGAGTTTCCTGTTTCTTCTCAGGCGCCGTGGTACTCTCGGGGACCGTTTCCGTCTGTAAAACAGGCTTTTCGGAGCAGGCGCTCAGCGCGCCGGCAACTATAACTAAAATCAGTAAAAACGACGTTAATTTCTTCATAATCACGCCTCCCAAAACTTCCTGATTTAATAGTACTTTATTTATTCTTTTTTGGCAATAATTGCTACAAGATTTTAACCGATTTTTTTCAAATCGTAAACAGAAAGCCGCCGCATTCCGCGGCGGCATATGCCTGTGTTAAATTACAGTGAAGTCAATTCCGTTTGCTTTCGCGTATTTCTCCGCGGCGCTGTCCCTGCCGCCGCTCATTGTAAAGCTGTCATTCCTGTAGGCGCCTTCGTCATCATCATCTAAGTAACCGAAAGCTTCTTTGTCGATTTTCGTTACCGAGTCGGGTACCGACACGGTCGCAAGCTCACTGCAATTATAGAAATCTCCGCTGTAAACTCTCGTAACTGTCTCGGGAATTACAACATCGGTAAGGCTTTGACAATCGGAGAACGTACCTCCCGCGGACTTCTTTACGGGGAAATAAGTGACCTTTGCAAGCTTCCAGTTGCGTCTGAATACCTTTTCGCCGAGAACAAGCTCAGGATTCGGATCAACCTCAATTGTTTTTGCTTCTGTATCGGAAAACGCTTCCTTGCCGATATACTTAACGCTCTTTGGAATCTTAATTGATCCAATTTTCGTAAGCTCAAACGCGCTTTTGCCGATATACTCAACTGTCGACGGGATCTTCAATTCGGTGAGACCCGTGAGGTGAAACGCGTAGTCGTCAATTTTTTTCAGTCCTTCGGGAAGACTGATTTTCTCCAATTTGGTATTATAATTCACAAACGCGTATTTGCCTATTGTTTTTACGGAAGACGGTACGCTGAAGCTGTTGCGTCCTTTCTGATAAGCGCAGAAAACAAGCTTTGTCTTTTTCTTGTTATAGAGCGCGTTGTTCTTTGAGGAAAAGTACTTGTTCTTCTTTGATACCGTTATTGTTTCGCTGCCGTTATACAGTCCCGTGTAATCTCTGGCAAAAGCGCGGGTGCTGATTTTCTTTACACCCTTACCGATAGATATTTTTATCTTTCCTTCTGTGTTAAACAGAACCCATTCGCCGATTTTTTTGCACTTCGCGGGAATTTTAAGAGCCTCAAGCTTTGTATCCTCAAAGCAATTGTCGGGAATCTCGGCAATATTTTTTGAGAGAGTAATTTTTTTCATAGAGCTACAGCAGAAAAAAGTATATTTTCCGAGCTTTGTTACACTATTCGGGATTTTAACGGACTTAATACCCGTGCCTGAAAACGCAAAATCATCTACAGTTTTCAAGCCGTTTGATAATTTGATGCTTTTCAGCTTGAAGCACTCTCTGAAAGCGCTGTATCCGATAGTCTTAACTGTTTTGGGGATCGTTACGGAGGTTAATTTTTCCTTACCAAAGAAAGAATTATTGCCTATCGCGGTAACCTTTTTCCCGCCGAGCTTTGAGGGAACGGCAACCTTGCCGCCTTTGCCCGTGTACTTAACGATCTTCGCGCCGCCTGCGCTGACCGTATACTTCCATACGCCGCTCTTACGCGTACTTGTTTTCGCCGCGTTTGCGGACATAGGAACCGCGAGCGCCGATACCGCTGTAATAATGATAAGAATAACTGATACTAACTTTTTCATTTTCTCCACTCCTGAAATCTATTGTTTCCGATATAGTAGTGTCGAGAAAACCGAAAAAAGTTTCAAAATTTTTCAAAAAATTTTTTTCGACGCTTAAAATCGCTTAAAAGAGGCCGCAAAGCAGCCTCTTTATCAGATTTCTATTTTTTCCGTGTATTTACATTCAAGCTCAAACCAGAAGGTCGAGCCGTGACCTTCCCTGCTCTTTACGCCGTAGCGCGCTCCGTGGAGGTCAAGAATATTCTTTACGATCGAAAGTCCAAGTCCCGTGCCGATAACTCCGCGCTTGTGATCCTTGTCAACCTTGTAGTAACGATCCCAGATGTACTCGAGCTTGTCAGCGGGGATACCTTCGCCGTGGTCTGTGACCTCAACCCTTACGCGCTTATCGTTCACCTTCTGAGTTACGATAACGGTCTTATCCTCGCCGCAGTGGTTGATGGCGTTGTTGATAAAGTTGTAGACAACCTGCCCTATTTTGATCTGGTCGGCAGATACGTAGGCGTTGCGGTCGGCTATGAAGCGGATATCGTAGCCCTCCTGCTCGCGAAGCTTAGTGTACCGCGTGAAGATATCGCGTATCGCGTCGGTAAGGCTGAAATCCTCGCGCTCGATCTCGATCGCTCCCGACTGGAGCTTTGAGAGGTCGAGCATATCGTTAACAAGGCTCGTCAGACGGTTCGCCTCGTCGATAATAACCTGAACGTTCTCGGGAGTATTCTCACCGGGCAGGTCGCGCATAACCTCGCCGTAGCCCGTGATCATCGTCAGCGGAGTTCTCAGATCGTGCGATATGTTCGCGATAAGCTCCTGCCTGAGATTCTCGGCCTTTCTCAGCTCCTTGCGCGTAAGGTTCAGCGTGTCGCTGAGCTCCTTCGCCTCAAGGTAGCCCACGCTGTTGAACTCAACGTCGTAGTTGCGGACGGCGAGCTGCTTAACATTCTCGTTGATCTCGCCGAGAGGCCGTGAGATACGCTTTGATACGAGGAACGCAAGTATCAGCGCGAATACTACGAACACAACGCTCACGACAATAAGCTGAACTCTCAGCGTACTTATGACCGAATCCACGGGCGTGATGAGCGCCGTTATAAGCACAAAGCATTCGGTATCATCGTCGAGGGAGAGTATCTCGCAGTAAATAAAATTCTGTCCCTTGAAGTGACGGTCGTCGAAGTTCACGGCAGGTCTTTCATCATCAGAGCTCGACTGCGCCCTTTTAGACGGAGTGACCGTGATATTGTCGGAAAAATTGTTGGAGCCTATGGAGAACTCGCGCCTCTCAATCGAGGTAACGCTCGTATAAATGCCGTTATTTTCCTTGGCAAGCCTGTAGTACGAGTAGACCTCGTGCATATCAATGTCGCGGATTCCCGACGGATTGTTGAACTCTCCCGTGTATTTCTTCTCCAGGATCGTGTTCGAGGAATTGTACACGTAAACGCTCATCTCGTTCTGACGCAGAACGTTATTGATTGCGTCGGTATTCTCGCCGTTTCTGATAGCGGTCGTAACCTTTGAGGCGTAGCTTCTTACCTGCTCCTGCTTGATGAGCGTGTAGCAGGTTTCAAGAAACGCAAGCTGAAATACCCACAGAAAAATCAGCATACTCGCCGAAAACGCCATAAAGTAGATACTCAGCTTGTACCTCAGCGGCAAAAGCCGCCAGCGTCTGAGCTTAGTTTGTTTCAAAGCGATAACCTACCCCTCGAAGCGTAACGATACAGCGGCTGTACTCGCCGAGTGATTTTCTCAGTAATTTTATATGCGTGTCGAGCGTACGCTCGTCGCCGAAGAAGTCGTAGCCCCAGACCTCAGAGATAAGCTTTTCTCTGGTGAGGGCTATGCCCTTGTTCTTGACCATATAGAAGAACAGCTCGTATTCCTTGGGAGTCATCTCGGTGCGGACGCCGTCGATCGTGACGATCCTCGCCGAAAAATCGACCTTCAGCCCCTCATATACAAACTCATCCTTATCCGAGCTTTCCTGAGCGCCGCTTGAACGCTTCAGAACGGCGTTAACGCGCATCATAAGCTCCTTGGGCGAAAACGGCTTGACAACATAGTCGTCCGAGCCCAGCTCAAAGCCGTGGATCTTATCGTATTCCTCGCCTCTCGCCGAGAGCATGATCACGGGAGTGGATGAAAACCTGCGTATTTCCCTGCAAGCCGAGAAGCCATCGAGCTCGGGCATCATAACGTCCATAATGATAAGGTCGTATTTATTCTTGCGGCAAACCTCGATCGCCTGCATACCGTCAACCGCTTCCTCAACGGTATGTCCCTCAAACTCCGCGTACTTGCGGATAAGCTCGCGGATCCTGAATTCGTCGTCTACTACTAATAATTTACTCATAGCGCGCCCCTCCTGTATTTTATACGTCAAGTATAAAGCCCTTATGTGAAAACTGTATGTTGTTTCTTAAAAAGTTTTATGATAATAATATATCACATTAAGCTGTTGATTTACAAGTGGAAATGCCGTATAATTAAATAAATGAGGTGAAAATATGGAAATACGTGAAATCAAAGCAACCGAAATTACCGAAACAGTCAAAAAGCTGTTTATGGACTGCAACTACTTTATCGGCGACGATATTATGAACGCCCTCAAAGCCGCGCGTGACGCTGAGGAAAGCGAGGTCGGCAGAAGCGTTCTGAGCCAGATCATCGAAAACGACGAGATAGCCGCCGAGGAAAAAATCCCGCTCTGTCAGGATACGGGAATGGCGATACTCTTCGTCGAGTACGGCGACAAGGTCTGTATCGACGGCGATTTTGAGCAGGCTGTTCAGGAGGGCGTAAGACAGGCTTACGACGAGGGCTACCTCAGAAAAAGCGTGGTTGACGACCCTGTTTTTGACAGAATCAACACCAAGGATAACACGCCCGCTATCATTCACACAAAAATTGTTTCGGGCGACAAAATAAAAATCACCGCAGGCGGCAAGGGCTTCGGCAGCGAGAATATGTCCGCGGTCAAAATGCTCACCCCCTCCTACGCGGTCGAGGGAGTGAAGAAATTCATTCTCGATACTGTGAGAAACGCGGGCCCCAACCCCTGCCCGCCGATCGTGGGAGGCGTGGGAATAGGCGGCACCTTTGAGCGCTGCGCTCAGCTCGCTAAAAAGGCTACCTTCCGCTCAATCGACACTCACAACCCCGATGAGCGCTACGCCGCTCTGGAGGACGAGCTGCTCGAGAGCATCAACAAAATGGGCTTCGGACCCGCGGGACTGGGCGGCAACACGACCGCTATCGGCGTGAACATCGAAACCTCGCCGACTCATATAGCGGGAATGCCCGTTGCGGTAAACATCTGCTGTCACGCCGCGCGCCACAAGAGCGCCGAAATATAAGGAGGCAAATTATGAAAAAAATCACACTTCCTCTGACAGACGAGCAGATAAGCTCGCTCAAAGCGGGCGACAGCGTGCTCCTCACAGGCGCGATGATAACAGGTCGCGACGCGGCTCACAAAAGACTCTTTGAGCTTGCCGAAAAGGGCGAGGCTCTGCCCGTAAGCATAGACGGCGAAACTATTTACTACGTAGGCCCCGCCCCCGCAAAGTCCGGCTACGCCGTAGGCCCCGCGGGACCTACCTCGAGCTACAGAATGGACAAATACGCCCCTACGCTGCTCGATATGGGACTCAAGGGAATGGTCGGAAAAGGCGCGCGTAACAAGGACGTGATCGACGCGATAGTCCGCAACCACGCAATTTACTTCGCGGCGATCGGAGGAGCGGCGGCGCTTATCGCCAA
>CACYDB010000085.1 GCA_902773035.1 uncultured Ruminococcus sp.
AGATCATCAACAAAACCGATCCTCACACCGTTTTGTTGATTAATAACCTCTTTATTGCGTAATTCCGACAGAGTACAGCTCATATTTATAACTCCATTATTGACATTTAATTTATGATTTATTATAATAATAAGAAGATATAATAATCTATATTAAGCGGTAATTCAAAATATTACTACGGAGGTTTTTATGATTAAATACGGCGATTATGTTCTGCTGACCGACTCAACCTGCGACCTGCCGGCTGAGTTAGCCGAGAACTTCGGAATCAGCGTTATGCCGATGGTATTTTTAATGAACGAAAAGATTTATCATCACTATCTCGACGCAAGAGAAATGAGCCTTGATGAGTTTTATACAAAGCTCGGCAGCGGCGAGCTTTCGCAGACGACTCAGATAAGCTATCAGGATTATTTTGACTATTTTGAGCCTTTCCTTAACGACGGCAAGGATATCCTTTATATCTGCTTCACCTCGGGACTCAGCGGTACATACAACACCTGCAAAATCGCGATAAGAGAGCTTAAAGAAAAATATCCCGACAGAACGATAAAAATCGTTGACTCAGCCTGCGCTTCCATCGGACAGGGACTTTTGATGTATCACATCGGAAACTATTACATCAAGGAGCATCCCGCGCTTGAGGAGCTTGAAAGATTCGCCGAGGAAACAAAAGAAAATTGCTGTCACTGGTTTGTAGTTGACGATATCGACCAGCTCAAAAGAGGCGGCAGAATTTCATCCGTTACGGCAACCTTCGCCAAGGCTCTGCAAATCAAGCCCGTACTCAGCGTTGACACCGACGGCAAGCTCGTAAACGTCGGCAAAATCAGAGGCGCGAACAACGTCTATGATATGTTCATAAAGAAGATCCAGCGCGACGGAAAGGATATCAAAGATCAGACCGTAATGATCGGTCACGCCAATTATCCCGAGGGCGCCGAGGAACTCAAAAAGAAAGTCAAGCCCTTGGTCAAGGATGTTATAATCTGTGAAATCGGACCGGTAATCGGTACTCACGTCGGAAGCGGAATGTTAGCGCTCGCATTCTTAGGCGAAAGAAAGTACGAAATGTAATAAAACCACGGCAGGCAAACGCCTGCCGTTACTTTTTATCACTCAGAATAATATCATTCACCTTACGCTCAATGTCCTCGATCTTCCTCGACGTAAAATCCATAGCTCTGTCGGTGAGCTCATTGATGTAATCCATCGCTGTCTTTTCCTTTTCGGAACTGACAGCTTTTTTGTTATTTTTCATAAATACCTCCAAAATAAATTAACACATAAATCCATCGACGCTAAAAACATTTTTCCCTCCCCTGTTTTGACACATTTCACACCGATTCGGTGCAATAATAGACTTGAAAGGAGTATGGATTTGCGGACGGTTTATGTAGATGTGTTTTTATTTGTAAATCTATTTGAAAGCTTTTTACTCCTGCTCGGCGTTAAGCTTACCCTGAAACTCAGATGTAAGTATTACAGACTGGCGCTGGGAGGACTGGTATCAGCGTTTTTAAGCTTGTCCGTATTTTTACCGATTACTAACTTCTTTTTCAATATGCTGACAATTATAATAAGCTCCGCGGCGGCGACTTTGATCAGCTTCGGTTACAATAGCCGCAGACTCTTTATCAAAACGCTGTCCACTCTGATTATATTAACCCTGCTGTTCAGCGGCAGTATGATTTTTCTCTATCTCACGTTCAAGCCGAACGGTATGACGATAATTAACAACCGACCGTATTTTGACATTTCCCCGACGCTGTTGATTATTCTGACCGTAATAATCTATTTTATACTAACGCTGTATAAAAAGCTTTTCAAAAACCACACTTCATCAGGCTTGCTCCACAGTGTCAAATTTCTTTATGAGAATAATACCTGCGAGTTCAAGGCTAAAGCGGACAGTGGCTGCAACCTGAAAGAGCCGTTTTCTTCAAGCAGCGTCATTATAGCTGAAAAGAAAACAATAGATTTTACAGTAGATACAACCAAATGCCGCGTTATACCCTTTGAAAGCCTAGGCGGCAACGGGATAATCTACGGCTTCAAGGCTGACGAGGTTTATATTGACGGCAGGAAATGCACACAGGAGGTCTATATCGGACTATGCGAGGGCGTTTTAAACTCGGATACAGCGGGGCTGATTCCCGCGGAGCTATTAGGAGGATAACTATGAACATAAGTAAACTGAAAAATATTATAATGAAGCTATTCGTAACCGACAATCAGGTCTTTTACATTAACGGAAGCGAAACCCTTCCCCC
>CACYDB010000086.1 GCA_902773035.1 uncultured Ruminococcus sp.
GCGTACATTTCGATGACGATCGGCGCGGCGTTCCTGTTCATACACTACATTGAATACGATCAGCTCGACTCGGAGTATCGTATCAACGAGCAGGAGAAAATGTTAAACCGTGACGCTTTGACGGGACTTCGCAGTCGTTACGCGTATTCCAAGGCGCTGACAGGTTACGAGGCTCAGGGAAAGCTTCCCGACGACTTAGCCGCGTTCTCAATCGACATCAACGGCTTGAAATTCACCAACGATACGCTCGGTCACGCCGCGGGAGATGAGTTGATTTGCGGCGCCGCGGAATGTATCAACACGGTTTTCGGAGGCGTTGGACTTTGCTACAGGACAGGCGGAGATGAATTCATAGTTCTGGCGCATATCGACCGCGAGAAAGCTTCAGCGCTCCTCGCCGGGCTTTATGAGGTGACTGACGCGTGGGACGGAAAGCTTATCCATAATCTGAGCATGTCGGCAGGCTACGCTCTGGCGTCCGACCATCAGGGAGCCTCCGCTGAAAAACTGGTTTTCTTCGCCGACAAGGGTATGTACGAGGAGAAAAACCGTTATTACAATCAGCTCGGCGATAAGAGAAGGGTTCAGGCGTCGATCGAAAAACAATATTCATAATGTGATTATTAGCAGACAGCTTTGTTACAAGGCTGTCTGTTTTTCTGTGAAGCGCGATTTATATTCGCTGTTTAGCTTGATTTTCCGCGTTATATGTGCTAAGATGAGAAAGTAATTTTTTAGTAAAGGAAGTCTTGTTATGAGATCTGATTTAATGAAGGAAGGCGCGACAAGAGCGCCTCAACGTTCGCTTCTTAAGGCGCTCGGTCTTACCGACGAGGAGATCAAGCGTCCTTTCGTCGCTGTTGTTAACTCCAAGAGCGACTATATTCCCGGCCATAAGCACCTCAACGATATTTCCGAGAAGGTTATGGACGGTATCCGCAACGCAGGCGGTGTTCCGTTTGAGTTTAACACTATCGGTGTTTGCGACGGTCTCGCTATGAACCACAAGGGTATGAAGTACAGCCTTTGCTCACGCGAGCTTATCGCCGACTCTATCGAGGTTATGCTTACAGCTCATCCGCTCGACGCGGTTGTATTTATCCCGAACTGCGACAAAATCGTTCCCGGTATGCTTTTAGCCGCGTGCAGACTTAATCTTCCCGCTGTATTTGTATCGGGCGGTCCGATGATGCCCGGTCAGTACAAGGGCGAGAGATACGGTCTTTCCGAGATGTTCGAGTACGTCGGAGCTCACGCGGCGGGTAAAATCACCGACGAGGAGCTTACCGCTTATGAGGATCACGCTTGTCCGACCTGCGGCTCATGCTCGGGTATGTACACAGCTAACTCAATGAACTGTCTGACAGAGGCTATCGGTATGGGCTTGCCCGGCAACGGCACACGTCCCGCTATCTCAGCCGCGAGACGCGCTCTCGCTCAGGAAGCCGGCGAAACTGTTATGGAGCTTCTTAAAAGCAACATCAGACCTAAGGACATCATCACAAAGGAGAGCTTCGAGAACGCTCTGCGCTGTGAGATGGCTCTCGGATGCTCCAGCAACACTGTTCTCCACCTGCTCGCGATCGCCTATGAAGCCGACGTTCCCGTTGACATCAAGGTTATCGACGAAATCAGCAAGACTACTCCGCAGATTTGTAAGCTTAATCCCGCGGGTAAAATATTTATCACAGACCTCAACGAGATGGGCGGTATCCCCGCTGTTATGAAGGAGCTCTCAAAGCTCGGTATCATCAATGAGGACGCTCTGACGGTCAAGGGTACTGTCGGCGAGCGTATCAAGGACGCTCCCGCTCCCGACGGCGAGGTTATCCACACTGTTGAGAATCCGCTCCGCAAGGACGGCGGTATCGCTATCCTGTTTGGTAACATCGCTCCCGACGGCGCTGTTGTTAAGCAGGGCGCTGTTGCTCCCGAGATGATGAAGAATACAGGCCCCGCGCGTGTATTTGACTCTGAGGAGGCGGCGTGCGACGCGATTTACGGCGGAAAAATCAACCCCGGCGACGTAGTTGTTATCCGTTATGAAGGCCCCAAGGGCGGTCCCGGAATGAGAGAGATGCTCGCTCCGACCTCTGCTCTCGCGGGAATGGGACTCGACAGCTCTGTTTCTCTTATCACTGACGGAAGATTCAGCGGCGCTACAAGAGGCGCGGCTGTAGGCCACGTAAGCCCCGAGGCTGCCTCAGGCGGTCTTATCGGACTTATTGAGGAGGGCGATACAGTAACCGTTGACATTACGGACAGACAGCTCGTGCTCCACGTTGACGACGCTGTTATCGAGGAACGCCGCAAGAGCTACAAGGCTCCCGAGCAGGAGCTTTCGGGCTACATCAAGCGCTACGCTAAGCTTGTTACCTCAGGCTCCACAGGCGCTGTATTTGAAAAGTAAGATCATATTCAGGGCGGGTCAGTCAGACCCGCCTTTTCTGCGTTTATGAGCAAAATATACACAAAATTATATTGCTTTTAGACGATAAATAGTATATACTGATAGTATCATTTATAAAGGAAGTGTTTTTATGAAGATTTTATCAAAAACAGCAAAAGCCTCATTGAGTATGCTTCTTGCTGTAGTTATGCTGATGAGCGTATTTGTCGCGGCAGCTCCTGCCGTATCGGCGGCTGAAACGTCATCAGTTAAAACAGGAGCGACTCCCGACGAGCTTGCTCCCGAAAATATCAAGAGCATTGATATTAATGATATGACGCTTATCAAGGATTATGATACGCAACCCGAATACATTTATGTTGATGACGTCTATAAGGAATATGGGGTGTACTCATATAAATATTCTATCAACGGCTCAATAACCCTTAATGACGGAACAAAGTACACAATTGACAACGGAAACGTATACGACAGTGATCGTAATTACATTGACGTTGAGTTCAAATTTTCCGATGACCAGTCTTATACAAACCAGTGGGGAATAGGTTCCCACAAGGTTGAAGTCGAGTTCGACGGAATAAAGTCCGAATTCAAGGTCAACATTGTTGAGAATCCCGTCAAGAGCGTTGAGGCGACGGACGTTGAGGTGCTGGAGGGCGTTGACACCAGACAGGAGAGCGGTTATGTCGGAGAGGACGGAGACTATACCGAGTGGGTGGAGTATAACTTTTATCCCGAGGTTATCGTAACTCTTAAGGACGGCACAAAGCTTACAAGTAAAGACCATGGTATGATTATGCTTTACGGCAGATATTATGCCGTGTCCTACGAGACAGGTCAGAGTTATAATAACGTTTGGGGAGTCGGCGACCACGAGGTAAAGCTGTACTTGCTCGATACCGAGTGCACCTTCACCGTTACCGTGAAGCCTACCCCGATCAAAAGCGTTGAGGTCAAGGATATAACCTTGTATCAGGGCATTAATCAGAATAAATCCACTACATATGTAGATGAAAACATCTATGACTGGCATTATTATTCATATACCCCCGAGTTCACGGTAACCCTGACCGACGGCACTGTGCTTAACAGTGAGTACGGCGAGATTTTTTATAACGACAACTGGTACCGACTTGATTACAACGACGGGCAGAATTATGATAGTGAATGGACTGTCGGCGATCATAAGATAAAGGCTAAAATCTTCAATCAAGAGGTTAGCTTTACCGTTACGGTAAAGGAAAATCCCGTAAAGTCGTTCGATATCGAGGATGTTGTTCTTTACAGGGATATCGACAGAACGACAGTCTATAGAGACGATACTGAATTTGAAGGCTATTACTATTACCCGAATTTCACCGTAACACTCAAGAACGGTACAAAAATTAAAAATGAGGACGGCAGCAGTTCTGTGAGTATTTCGGGCAGCGACGTATATATGGATTTCATCGACGACCAGAGCAGTGACAACATCTGGGGCGAGGGCGAGCATACGGTAACAGGTACCATAGCGGGAATGTCAAAGCAGTTCAAGGCGACGGTATACAACAACCCCGTCAAAAAAATCGTTCCCGAGGACATCACCGTTACCGCGGGTGTTGACACTGAGCGTAAATCGGATAAGGACAGTGGATACTATACCGGCACAAATATTGATACAAAATGTGAGATCACGTTCCAAAACGGAGAAACTGTCGTAACAGATAAAGAAGGCGGCTTCTATTTCCGTGGTGATTATTGCTCTGTTGATTTCGCCTGTGACGAGACGCCCTCAAACCTTTGGGGCGAGGGAGTATACACCGCTACTGCAAGCTACGGCGATGTTTCCGCCGATTACAAGGTCACGGTTCTTCCGACTCCCGCGCTAAAGCTCGAGGTCGCAAACGTAATCGTCTACAAGGACGCGGACAAGGCGATCGATAGCGGTGACAGCGATAACGCAAAGGGCTTGTATTTCTACAACCCGTCCTTCACGGTAACTATGAAGGACGGCTCAAAGCTTGAGGCTTACAGCGCTTATTATCTCGCGCGCTACGGTGTTGATTACAACGGATATTTCTATTCGCTGACATTTACCGACAACCAGAAGAATAATTCGTGGGGAATAGGCAAGCACACCGTAACGGCGGAGGTTCTGGGCGTTAAGGCGACCTTTACCGTTGACGTGGTTGAAAATCCCGCCGCGTCGGTTAAGCTCGACGACATAACGGTTATCGAGAACACCAACGGCTACTATGATTACGATGACAACGGAGATGAATATTTCGTCTACTATCTTGATTCCGTTCCCTTTAACGTAACCTTGAAGAACGGCGAGGTTCTGAACTCTGAAAACGGAAGAGTCGAGTACGAGGACAAGTATTATTACATTGATTTTGACCGTATCAATAAGGACACAGGTCATTCGTTCAAGGCGGGCGACAAGACTGTTATTCACGGCAGAGTAATGGGCATTGATTTCAACGTAAACGTCAATGTTATCAGTTCACCCGTCAAGAGCGTCGATATTCAGCCTATAACGCTCATCAAGGGCGTTGACGACTATCAAGAGTGGGATTCCGAAGCCGCGGAGTATTACGATCAATTCAGCTTCTCCCCTGCGTTCAAATATACCGTAACTCTCAACGACGGAACCGTCCTTAAGAGTGAAGACGAATACGTCAGGTATAAGGGTCAGAGATACAGTATCGAGAAATTTATTTCAAATCAGAGCGCCGCAAATCAGTGGACAGTCGGCAATACATACACGGTACAATGCTCGGTCATGGGCAAGGAAACGACCTTTGACGTTAAGATTGTCGACACTCCCGTCGCAAAGGCGGAGGTTGACGATATCTACCTTGTTGAAAACTCGAACGGTTATTCGGAATATCTGGACGGCGTAAGCTTCTTCTATTATGTACCGCAGACCAATACGTTCACAGTAACGCTCAAGGACGGTACGGTTCTCAAGGGTGAAAACGGTCAGGTTCAGTATGACGGAAGATCTATAGATTGCTTATGGGTAACCTCCGATCAGGGCCCGAAGAATTACTGGACCGCAGGCAACTCTTATAAGGCGAAGGCGAATATTCTCGGCTACGAAGCCGATGTGATCGTGCATATCGTCAAGAGCGCTGACGAGATTCCGGGTTCTTCATCACAGCATGACTCAAGCGCGAGCTCAGACTCGAGCGCGTCGTCAAACAGCGGCAATAAGGGCTCGGATTCAATGATAAACCCGATTACGCACAGCAGTTCCACTAAGGCTTCCGCAGGCAAGAAAGCCAATCCCGTAAAGATCAAGACATCTAAAAAGACTGTCAAAGCTTCCAAGCTCAAGAAAAAGCAGCTCACCGTCAAGGCGATCACTGTCACAAAGGCAAAGGGCAAGGTAAGCTACAAGAAGCTCTCAGGCTCCAAAAAGCTAAAGCTTAATACTAAGACAGGTAAAATCACAGTCAAAAAGGGTACAAAGAAGGGTAATTACAAAATCAGAGTCAGAGTAGCGGCGAAGGGCACAGCCTCGTATAAGGCTAAGACCAAAACCGTTACCGTAACAGTCAGAGTCAAATAATTATTCAGGAAGCCGTCGCGTTTAGTGACGGCTTCTGTGTATATTGGCAAAATCTTCTCAAAATTACATATAATATTTCCGGAAAATATTGATTTTTTATGATAAATGTATTACAATTACTATATCTTTATTTCTAAGGAGGAATTTTATGAAAAAGTTTAAACGTTCGGCAAAAAACGCGCTGAGTACGCTTTTGGCTGTACTTATGCTTTTGA
>CACYDB010000087.1 GCA_902773035.1 uncultured Ruminococcus sp.
AACGGCACTTGTAAAAGTCGCTCCATTCGGGGTCGATGCCGTCAAGAAAATGGTCGGCGGCGAAGTTGAACTCTTCGATCTCCGCGGGGATATCCTCCACGTCAAAGAGGTAGAACGGTCGGATAGAGACGAGAATGTCGTCGTCCTGATGTGAGGTGGAGTTGAAGTGCTTGGGGTTGACGTAAAAGATGTCGGGATTTACGCACAGCACGCTGAGGTAGACGGAGTTGATGACGTACTTGCTGATGTTGAAGCGTTCGACGTTGATATCCTCGTTAAAGGCGCGAAATTGCGCGGCAAGATAGGCGGACAGCTCGGGGTACATATTCACAATCTCAGTTGTGGAATGGGTTTCGAGCAGGTTCGCCGACTCAATAACCTCGACGGAGTTCGCCGCGGTCGGTATTTGGAATATTAAAAATAGGGTTAGAATTACGGAAATAAGCCGTTTCACGCTGAACACTCCAATAAATTACCTAAAAAAGTCTATACCTAACTATATTATATAATGCACAAAAAGAAAAGTCAATTGTTATTTTTCTTTGTAGAAAGTATGGACGTAATGTGGTGATTTTTTCGGCGGAGCTTACATATAATCTAGTACCGAATCCAAGGGTAACGGGAGGCTTATATGTGAAAGGTATAGTGGAACAGCGCGCCGCGATGCTCGGGGAATACATCATCGAGAGCAAGGCTACCGTGCGCTCAGCCGCGAAAAAGTTCGGAATCAGCAAAAGCACCGTACATAAGGACGTAAGCCAAAGACTCAAAAAAATCAACCCTATGCTCTACAGGGAGGTCAGGGAAATACTGGATACCAACAAAAATGAGAGGCATATCCGCGGAGGGATCGCCACAAGGGAAAAATATCTGCTCCGCCGTGAGTACACACATCGCGCGGAGGAATAAACATTTTACAATGAATGACCATTTTCTCCTTATTTTACTTGAAACTTTGACCGCTTGGGGTTAAAATAGGTTCATAGAATGAAAAAGGAGAGGAATAATGGGCAAAATATTCAAAAATTTTGTGCCGTATTGGAAATCCGTGCTGATGATTATCCTTCTGCTTGTTATTCAGGCGTACTGCGACCTCGCTTTGCCGCAGTACACGTCGGATATTATCGACACGGGTATCCAGAACTGCGGCGTTTCTCATATTTTACCCGAGAAGATGACCTCGGTCGAGTACGGGTACGCGGCGCTGTTTATGAATGACGGCGAGCTTAAGGAGTTCGAGAGCTGTTATGAGAAGGACGGCGGGCTCTATACGCGTACAGAGAACAGAGAGAAGGAGCTTGCAAGGCTCGACAAGGAGCTTATCATCCCTGTTATGATCGACTACACGATGTCGTCGCTGCCGATCGACACCTTCGCGGATATGGTCAACGAGGGCGGACAGGCTCAAAAGCTCGGGAAAAGTGAGGAGGATATCAAGGCGTTCGCGAAGGCGGCGGGCGTTGAGCTCAAGGTCTTTGAGCGGACTGACAGCTACTCGGAGGAAGAAGTCGTTTACAAATGCGTTGACGCGAGACCGTTGTTTCAGAAGCTGGTCGAAAGCGGCGCTCTGGACAAGTCGGCAGTGACGGCGTCGCGCGAGATAATCCAAAAGCAGCTCGACGCTATGGGCTCGGATACGATGAAGAGCTCAGCGGTTGCCTTTGCCGTCAATTGCGACAGGGAGGCAGGCGTAGACGTTGACTCTATCCAGACGACTTACCTGTGGATATCGGGGCTCAAAATGCTTTTGGTGGCGCTTATCCTGACTACTGCCGCCGTACTCGCGGGACTTTTCGCGTCCAAGGTCGGCGCGGGAGTCGGAATGACGCTTCGCGGCAGGGTTTTCAGAAACGTTATCGGCTTCTCGAATACGGAGATAGATAAATTCTCGACCGCGTCGCTTATCACGAGGTCTACAAACGATATTCAGCAGATACAGATGGTGTCCGTAGTGCTTCTCAGAATGGTGCTCTACGCGCCAATCATCGGCGTCGGCGGAGTTATCAAGGTTCTCGGCACAGGCGCGGGAATGTGGTGGGTAATAGCCCTCGCGGTAGCGGTGATCATGGCGATCGTCGCGCTGCTGGTGGGAGTATCTATGCCCAAGTTCAAGCTTATGCAGAGGCTCATCGACAGAGTCAACCTCGTGTCGCGTGAGATACTTACGGGTATTCCCGTGATCCGCGCGTTCGGACGTGAGGACAGGGAGGAGGAGCGCTTCGACGAGGCTAACACGGCGCTGACAAAGACGATCCTCTTTACCTCGCGTGTTATGACGTTTATGTTCCCCGTTATGACGGTCGTTATGAATCTGGTGTCTGTACTTATCGTGTGGGTAGCCTCGGGGCATATCAACGACGGCAATATGCAGGTCGGCGAGATGACCGCCTTTATCACCTACGCTATGCAGATAATCATCAGCTTCCTTATGCTTACAATGATGTCGATTATGCTGCCCAGAGCCGCTGTCGCCGCGGGAAGAATCGACGAGGTTATAAACACCGAGTCCTCGATCAAGGACAAGCCCGACGGCAAGAAGCTCTCAAAGGGCAAGGGCTTGGTGGAATTCAAAAACGTCAGCTTCCGCTATCCCGGGGCTGAGGAGGACGTGCTCACGGACATCAGCTTCACCGCGCGTCCGGGCGAGACTACGGCTGTTATCGGCAGTACGGGCAGCGGAAAATCTACGCTGATAAACCTTATCCCAAGGCTCTACGACGTTACCGACGGCGCTGTTCTCGTTGACGGCGAGGATATCAGGGACGTCACTATGGAGTCGCTGAGAGAGGAAATCGGCTACGTTCCGCAGAAGGCTATACTGTTCAGCGGCACGATCGCCTCAAACCTGCGCTTCGGCAATAAGGACGCGGCTGACTCCGAGCTTGAAAAGGCGGCTGAGATCGCTCAGGCGACGGAATTTATCGACTCAAAGGACAAGAGATTTGACAGCGATATTGCTCAGGGAGGCTCCAACGTCTCGGGAGGTCAGAAGCAGAGGCTTTCTATCGCGAGGGCTATCGCAAAGAATCCGAAAATCTATATATTTGACGACAGCTTCTCCGCTCTCGATATGAAAACTGACAGACAGCTTCGCTCGGCTCTCGAGAAGGAGGTCGGCGACAGCACCGTCATCATAGTCGCTCAGAGGATATCGACGATTATGGACGCGGAGCAGATAATCGTGCTTGACGAGGGCAGGATCGCGGGAATCGGCAGACACTCAGACCTTCTGAAAAACTGCGCGGCGTATCTTGAAATCGCCAAATCCCAGCTTTCCGAAAAGGAGCTCGGACTCGGAGAGGGCGGTGATATCAATGGCTGAGCATAGACCCGGAGGCAGACGTCACGGCGGTATGGCTCCCGTTGAAAAGCCCAAGGACTTCAAGGGCTCGATGAAAAACCTCATCAGATACATCGGCAAGTACAAGATCGCCGTCGTCATAGTTATGATATGCGCCGCGGCGTCAACGATCTTCGCCGTAATAGGACCCAAGATTCTGGGCAAGGCTACGACGGCTCTCGCCGAGGGTCTTGTGGGCAAAATTCAGGGCACGGGCACGATAGATATGGGCTATATCGGTATCATCCTGCTCATAGTGCTCGGACTGTATGGAATTTCGGCGCTGTTTATGTTTATTCAGGGCTGGCTTATGACGGGCGTTACGCAGAAAATCTGCTACCGTATGCGTAAGGAGATTTCCGAAAAAATCAACCGTATGCCGCTCAAATACTTTGAGAGCCGCACCTACGGCGAGGTGCTCTCGCGTATCACAAACGACGTCGATACGCTCGGAATGGGGCTTAATCAGAGCATTACCCAGATCATCACCTCGCTGTGTACGATAGTCGGCACGCTGATTATGATGCTCTCGATATCGCCGCTTATGACGCTTATCGCGCTCGTGATCCTGCCTGTATCGGCGGTGATCATCGGAATTATCGTCAAGTTCTCGCAGAAGCATTTCCGCAATCAGCAGAATGAGCTGGGCGACATCAACGGTATCGTTGAGGAGAGCTACAGCGGCCATCTGCTCATCAAGGCGTATAATAAGGAAAAGGAAACCATCGACGAATTTGAAAAGACTAATAAGAAGCTCTACAACTCGGCGTGGAAATCGCAGTTCCTCTCGGGAATGATGATGCCGCTGATGATGTTCGTCGGCAACCTCGGCTACGCGGCTGTAGCGCTCTCAGGCGGAATGCTCGCGATTCAGGGCGTTATCACTATCGGCGACATTCAGGCGTTTATCCAGTATGTTAAGAACTTCACCCAGCCGATTCAGCAGGTGTCGCAGGT
>CACYDB010000088.1 GCA_902773035.1 uncultured Ruminococcus sp.
CCGCATATAAAAAGCACATTATTATTTAATACAAAAAAGTCCACCCTTAATTCTCAAACCCGTAGTCGGCAGGGAATAAAGGGTGGTTTTTGTGTTATTTATTATAGATATTATTAATGTAAAAGTCTGAAAAACCGCATAGGAATGAGAAAAACGCCACCATTGAAATTGTATCAACGGTGACGTTCTTTCGTGGTCGAGGTGACAGGACTTGAACCTGCGGCATCTTGGTCCCAAACCAAGCACTCTACCAAACTGAGTTACACCTCGTGGTTATTTAATTGTGGTCGCTGTTGTGGTCAGTTATGTGGTCAAAACCATTTTCTGACCGAGGCTTCGGAAAACCTAAAATTCCCGTAAGCAAGGTGTTATGCGGAGTTTAGAGGTTATGGAAATCCTGCCGAGTACGAAAGCGTATATGCTCCCAAACCAGGCGCGCTACCAACTGCGCTACACCCCGTAGCCTTATAATTATAGCTTATTTCACCATTTGTGTCAACACTTTCTCTCTGCGTTATTCATTTCTAAGGTTTTTCCTGCGGATGTTATCCCTGATGATTCCGTCGATTACCTCAAACAGCTTTTCGGAGCCGAGCTTGGTCTTTTTCTGACGGCTGTAGACCTGCGTCGCGGATACATTATGCGCGCGCCAGTCACTCCCTCCGTTTGCGTTATTCAGCATTAGCGGCTGGAGGTTATCCATTGCGTGCGCGAATTTTGACTCGGGCGTTTCATATTCCTCAAATTCGTCAAAAAGCGCGGTAAGCTCTTGTTTCTGGTCGTCGGGAAGAAGCGTGAAGATCCTCTCCTTAGCTCTGTCCTCCCTATCACGACGGGTTTTCTGATTCTCGGAATCGTAGGCGTAGGTATCTCCCGCGTCAATCTCAACGATATCGTGAATCAGGCACATCAGCATTACCTTAGCGATGTCGATTTCCTCATTCGCGTACTCGCGCAGGACATACGCCATCACCGCCATATGCCACGCGTGCTCAGCGTCATTCTCATTCCTGCCGCCGCCCGAAAGATGCGTCTGACGGAAAACATTCTTCTCCTTGTCTATCTCCAGCGAAAAATCAAGCTGCCTTCTCAGCCTTTCGTCCATTTCATTCACCTCAACCGTATCATACTACATTCCGCGCCGATTGTCCAGAAGTTGAAATGTTGTTTTTGATGTGATAAAATGTATTTATCAAATTTTCGGAGCGAATTATGTTTAACAGGAAAATCAACAAAATCAGCTCGTTTAGCTTTCGATACACAACGGGCAACTATATGGACGCGTGGGAGGAATACAGGCTCACCGAAAACGGCGTCGCGTATTCTGCTTATGTCAAAAAGGACGGAATCCCCGACGAGCAGGCTTTCAAAGCCGCAGTTGACGGGGAATTCGCCGATAAGCTCACCGCTCTGCTCAACAAATACAACGTCGCGGGATGGGACGGCTTTCAGAAATACAACAAGCTCGTTCTTGACGGCAACAGCTTTACGCTCAGCGTTAAGACGTCGGACGGCAGGGATATTTACGCGAACGGATATATGCGCTGGCCGAAGCACTACAGAGAGGCAAGAGACGAGCTCACGGAGCTGTTTCACGGGTTGACAAATGAAGCTTAACGATATTGACAGGGGCAAGGAGTTCGACTTCGGCAGGACGTCGGACAATTACGCGAAGTTCCGCGACATTTATCCGCAGAGTATGTACGACGAGCTTGTCAGGCTCGGCGTAGGCAAAAGCGGTCAGGAAATCCTAGACTTAGGAAGCGGAACGGCGATTTTGCCGATTAATACGCACAACACGGGCGCGCATTTTACAGCGACCGATATCTCCGAAAATCAGATAAAATTCGGCAGGCAAGCCGCTCTTGAAAGGGGCTTTACCGACATCAGCTTCAAGGTCTGCTCCGCCGAGGACACGGGCTTTGAGGACAACAGCTTTGACGTTGTAACGGCTGTACAGTGCTTTCACTATTTTGACGCGAATAAAGCGGCGCGTGAAATCAAAAGGATTTTAAAGCCGAACGGTCTTTTCTGCAAGATTTTTATGGATTGGCTGCCCTTTGAGGACGAGGTCATCGGAGAAATGGAAGCTCTGGTGCTAAAATATAATCCCGAGTGGAGCGGCGCGGGCTTCAGAAAGTTTGAATACACTTTTCCGAAATGGGCTGAGAACCGCTTTGAGCTCGAAGCCGCCCGCTCCTTTGACGAAACCATTGAGTTTTCTAAGGAAGCGTGGATAAAAAGAATCCTGACCTGTCGTGGAGTCGGCGCGAGCCTTTCGAATCAACGGGTCAGGGAGTTTGAAAACGAATACAGAGAGCTTTTGAAAAAGTACGACGAGCCTCTCGCGCTCAAACATCAGATACATATTGAAGTATATAAATCAAGCTGAACAGGTGATGTATATGAAAAAACTAATCGCGCTGCTTATTGTCGCTGTGACGGTGATATTCGCCGCGTGCGAGCCGTTCCCTCAGCAAAATGAATCAATCAGCATCTCGGAAAACCTTCCCGAATACAGCGGAAAGCCTTATGTTGAGATAAACAATAACATACCCTCCTTTACCGACAAAGAAAAGGAGAATACAAAATCGTTTGAGAAATACTCGCGTCTTGACCGCCTCGGCAGATGCGGCGCCGCTTACGCCAATATCTCCACCGACCTTATGCCGACGGAAAAGCGCGGCAACATCAGCGGCGTTCATCCGACAGGCTGGGTTCAGAAAAGCTACGCCTTTGTTGATGACGGCAAGCTGTACAACCGCTGCCACCTTATCGCCCATATGCTGACGGGTGAGGATGACAATGAGCGCAACCTGATCACAGGCACAAGATACCTGAACAACAAGGGTATGCTGCCCTTTGAGACCAAGGTTTCGGACTATATTAAGAACACCGAAAACCACGTACTCTACAGAGTTACGCCGTGTTTCAGGGACAACAACTTAGTCGCGGACGGCGTTCAGATGGAGGCGTGGTCGGTCGAGGACAAGGGCAGAGGAATCTGCTTTAACGTGTACTGCTACAACGTCCAGCCGGGCGTGCTGATAAGCTACTCTAACGGCAAAAGCAAGTCCGACGGCACAATCAGAGTAAGCGGCAAGTCCAAAACAAGCGGCTCAAAAAGCAGCGCGATATCCTCGGGCAAAAGCTCCTCGACGGGTGAGACGACATACATACTGAACACATACCGAATGAAGTTCCACAAGCCCGACTGTTCCTCGGTAAGTCAGATAAGCCCCGTGAATAAAAAGAAATACAAGGGAAAAAGAAAGGAACTCATAAAAATGGGCTATCAGCCGTGCGCGAGCTGTAAGCCGTAATAAATCGTATTTTAAGGAGGCAGAAAAAACTGCCTCCTTTTATGTAACTTTCTTCCTTGCCCGAGCGTTTTATTTGTAAAGGAGGCAAGAAAATGCAGGAATTGTTAAGCGCTGACGATTTTCCGAGAATTGTAAATGAATATTCCGACACCATTTACAGAATCGCGATAAACCAAACACATAATCCTCAGGATTCTTTTGATATTTGTCAGGAAGTGTTCGTTAAGCTCGTTGAAAACAGGCATAAAATCAAGGACGAAACTCACCTCAAAGCGTGGCTCATCAGGGTTGCTGTAAACACGTCAAAAAGCTGGCTTAGACACGCAGATAACCGTCTTACAGTCGGGCTATATGAGGCAGCCGAGGTTGCTTGCTCCCCACCTTTGTATGATAACTCAGTTTCAGAGGCAATTCGTCAACTTCCTGAAAAATCAGCTATTGTCATACATCTGTTTTACTATGAGGAAATGAAAATATCGGACATATCAAAAACCTTGGGAATAACACAGTCCGCCGTTAAGCTCAGGCTGAAACGCGGACGCGAGAAGCTTAAAAACATTTTGGAAAAGGAGGATTAAAATGCCTGAGATATTTGACGTTAAAAAATATAAAAATGAAGCAACCAAACCAACTTTGAGCTCATCACAAAAAAGTATTATTATCGCCAAGATGTATCAGGCTGATAATGATATGAAAAACGTTCAGAAAAACAGAACAAGGAAGGTCTTTTACACCAAGGCGGTTGCCGCGGCAATAGCAGTGGCAATACTCAGCGGAGTTGCTTTCTGGGGAATAAACGGGGCAAATGCTCCGCGAAATTCCTTTACGATAACCGCAAACGCAGCAAGCTCTACACCCGACGAAAAATATACCGATATTACAAAGGGTTATTCCGACGGAGCTATGAGCGGCGCGTTTATGGAAAACGACAACAGCGTCCATAGAAAAGACGGCTTCCGCGACTACTTTGTTGAATACTTTGCCGAGAATCTGGAAATCAAGGGCACCAACATCAAAAGCTACTCTATCCGCTCAATGAAAAAAGGTGTTTACTTTGAC
>CACYDB010000089.1 GCA_902773035.1 uncultured Ruminococcus sp.
ATGATTGGTTGCGGAGATAGGACTTGAACCTACGACCTCCGGGTTATGAGCCCGACGAGCTACCAACTGCTCCACTCCGCGATATCTCTGATGTTGCCATTATTATAACTCTGTTTGGTGATTTTGTCAAGTGTTTTAACGTTTTTCTTTTTGTTTTTGAAAAAACTTCTAATTTTTTATAGATTAAAATTGATTTTTCACCAATGTTTATGCTATAATTATCGGGTATATTACTATATTATTTTATGGAGTGATAACTATGTGCAAAAGTTGTAAAGGAAAACCTTACTATATTACTACCGCTATAGCTTATACCTCGCGTAAGCCTCATATCGGCAACAGCTACGAAATAGTGCTTACCGACGCTATCGCGCGATATAAGCGTATGCTCGGCTACGACGTATTCTTCCAGACAGGTACCGACGAGCATGGCCAGAAAATCGAGATCTACGCTCAGTCGGAGGGCTGTACTCCGAAGGAATACGTCGATAAGGTCGCAGGTGAGATCCGCGATATCTGCGACGTGCTCAATACTTCCTACGATTATTTCATCCGCACAACCGACGCTAAGCACGAGCGAATCGTTCAGAAGATTTTTAAGAAGCTCTATGAGCAGGGCGATATTTACAAGGGAAGCTACGAGGGACTCTACTGCACTCCCTGCGAGAGCTTCTGGACAGAGAGTCAGCTCGTAGACGGAAAGTGTCCCGATTGCGGCAGAGAGGTCAAGGCGGCTAAAGAGGAGGCGTATTTCCTCAGACTTTCAAAATACCAGAAGCAGCTCGAGGACTATATCGAGAGCCGTCCCGATTTTATTTATCCCGAAAGCCGCAAGAAAGAGATGCTCAACAACTTCATCAAGCCCGGACTTCAGGATCTGTGCGTATCGCGTACAAGCTTCAAGTGGGGAATCCCCGTTGATTTTGATGAGGGCCATGTTGTGTATGTCTGGATCGACGCGCTTTCCAACTATATTACCTCACTCGGTTACGATCCCGACGGAAGCTCCGATATGTATAAGAAATACTGGCCTGCCGACGCTCATATCATCGGCAAGGACATCGTGCGCTTCCATACTATTTACTGGCCTATTATGCTCATGGCGCTGGGCGAGCCTCTTCCGAAGCAGGTCTACGGTCATCCGTGGCTGCTGTTCGGCGAGGATAAGATGAGCAAGAGCCGCGGCAACGTAATCTACGCAGACGAGCTCGTTAAGCTTATCGGCGTTGACGCGGTAAGATATTATCTTCTTTCCGAGATGCCCTTTGCGAGCGACGGTTCAATAACCTACGAAACAATTATCGAGCGCTTCAATTCCGACCTCGCCAATACTCTCGGAAACCTCGTTAACCGTACTATCGCGATGAACAATAAATACTTCGGCGGCGTTATTCAGGAGCCGTCCGTATCCGAGCCCGTTGATGACGAGCTCAGACAGTGCTGCTTCGATACCGTTAAAAAGGTTGACGAGTATATCAACGCTTTCCATATGAGCGACGCGGTCGAGGCGGTTATTAACCTTGCCAAGCGCTGCAATAAATATATCGACGAAACTGCTCCGTGGGTTCTCGCGAAGGACGAGGAAAAGCAGTCGAGACTCGGCACCGTGCTTTATAATCTTTTGGAGGCGATCCGTTTTGTCGCCGTACTCATTACTCCGTTTATGCCCGATACCGCCAAGGCGATTTTATCCCAGATGAACTGTAGTGAAAATTCATACGAGAGTCTTGAGAGCTTCGGCGCTGTAAATGCGGGAGAAAAGGTCGGAGAGGCTACTCCGATTTTCGCGCGTATCGACCCGAAGGTGCTTTACGCCGAGATAGAGGAAATGCAGAAGAAGAGCGCCGAGGGCGAGAAAAGTATCGAGGAGGTCGAGGAGCTCGAGCCGATCGGCGAGGAGATTTCCATCGACGACTTCGCGAAGTCGGACATCAGAGTGGGCAAGGTTCTTGCCTGTGAAAAGGTCAAGAAGTCAAAGAAGCTTTTGAAGTTTACGCTCGACGACGGCTTCGGCGAGAGAACGATCGTCAGCGGTATCGCTCAGTATTATCAGCCCGAGGAATTAGTGGGCAAAAAGGTTCTCTTTGTAGCGAACCTCAAGCCCGTAAAGCTGTGCGGAGTTGAGAGTCAGGGAATGATTCTCTCCGCCGAGAAGGGCGAGAGCTTAACCCTGATCACCGTTGACGACAAGATTGACAACGGCAGCAAAATTGTTTAATAATGTGTGATTAATACGTTTGGTTTTATAAAATCAAAGGAGCAGAACTTCTTTTCCCGCAGCAGACCTTCCGAGGAACTGACGGCGCAGGGGAGAAGAATCATCCGACAGAGGTACACTGAGTTTGACAGAGATAGTTAAAACGCAGAACCTATTTTCCCGCAGCAAACTTGACAGGAACTGACGGCGCGGGGGAGAAGAAACATTAGACAGAGGCACACTGAGACTGACGAGGAAATATAAAAAATTGACGAAGAAATATAAAATATGCGACGCGCATTGTCATTATGACGACGCGTGGTTTGACGAGGACAGAGAGGAGCTGCTCTCATCTCTTCCCGAGAATAACGTGGAGCTTGCGGTGAGCAACGCCGTAGATATCAAGTCCGCGCTGATAAACCGGAGCTATGCGGAAAGATTTCCGCACATCTACTTTACCGCGGGCTTCCATCCCGAAAATCTTGAAGATATGCCCGAGAATTATCTTGAACAGGTCGCGGAGCTTTTAAAGCATCCAAAATGCGTCGCGCTCGGAGAAATCGGGCTCGACTACCACTGGGATATTCCGCGCGACCTGCAGAAAAAGGTCTTTGAGGAACAGCTCATACTCAGCAAGGAGCTCGACGTCCCCGTCGTAATTCACGACAGAGAAGCTCACGGCGACACTATGGACTTAGTCCGCAAGTACAAGCCCAGGGGCTTAATGCACTGCTTCAGCGGCAGCGTTGAGCTTATGCGCGAGGTAATGCGACTCGGAATGAGCATAAGCCTCGGCGGAGTTGTGACCTTTAAGAACGCCCGTCACAGCGTAGACTGCGCGCGAGAGGTGCCGCTCGACAGGCTTTTGCTTGAAACAGACGCGCCGTATCTCAGCCCCGTGCCATACAGGGGCAAGCGCAACGACAGCAGGAATATCATCTTTGTGGCTGAGAAAATCGCGGAGATCCGCGGTATTACCACCGACGAGGTTCTCAAAGCGACAGGCGAAAACTGCAAAAGGCTCTACGATATTAAATGAGGTAAGCTATGAAACGATTAATTGCTTTAGGTCTGATAGCCGCCGTAATGTGCGCGGCGTTAAGCTCCTGCGGCGCCGCGGATAAAAACGGAAAAACAATCACCGTCAGAGATGAAATGCTCGCCGACGAAATCAAGGTTACGCTGAAAAACTCAGAAAACAGCAACTCTGAGACCGTAACGCCTGAGTCAAAGGACGAGGAGGGCGACGAGTACAAGGATTATTCGCTCAACGTCGATACCGAGAAATATGACAGAATGATAATCACAAGCGACGGCAGCGACAGTATCGAGCTTGTCGTTAACGAATTTGTCAACGGCTTTGATATTTCAAGCTACGGCGTTAAACCGCTCGGACTCTCAAGACCCGACTACGAGATAAAATCCTTCAAGTATTCCAAGACCGAAAAGGATATTTACATCTGGACTCCCGACGATTACGACAAAAGCTCCAAGAAAAAGTATTCCGTCATCTATATGACCGACGGTCAGAATCTCTTTGAGGAGAGGGCGACTCAGTACGGCTCGTGGGGAGTTGCCGAGAGCGTTCAGAATATGATGCTCAACACCGAGAACAGAACGATCGTCGTCGGCATTGACGACAGCACCTCCAACCGTGACAGCGAGCTTACTCCAAACATCGGCGATATAGCCAACGTCTCCGATAAGAGCAATTTCGATAACGGCACGGGAAAATACTTCTCCGACTTTGTTGTGAACACCGTCAAGCCCTATATCGAGAAAAACTACAACGTCTACACGGACGCCGCTCACAACGCCGTCTGCGGAAGCTCCTCGGGAGGAATCGAGTGCTTCTACATAGGTATGGAGCACCCCGACAAATTCGGCGCGATCGGAGCGCTTTCACCCGCGTTCGGACTATACAACGACAGCACGTGGGTAAGCTATCTTGAAAAGAAGGACTTTTCAAAGAATCAGCCGAAGATTTATATCTACAACGGCGGCGCAGACGAGCTCGAAAAATTCCTGCTCACAGGCGCGAAGTCTATGCCCGACAATCTCAAAAAAATCGGCTATCCCGAGGATAAAGTTACCCTCAAAATCTACGACAAGGGTATGCACAACGAGGCTTACTGGCGCGCGGTTTTCCCCGAGTTCTTAAAAATAATGTTTACAAATAAAAAGTAATGTAGTATAATTAAAAATACTTTCGTATATATATACGAGAAATAAATTCAGGAGGATTTTAATATGATTATTGTTAACACACCCACGATCCCCGGTCAGAATATTCAGACTCTCGGAATCGTAACAGGTAACTATGTTAATTCAAAGAACGCGTTCAAGGACATCGGCGCGGGCTTCAAGAGCATGGTAGGCGGCGAGCTCGTTTCCTACACAAAGATGCTCAACGAGGCGCGTGAGAACGCTGTAGCCAGAATGACTCAGCAGGCTCAGCAGATGGGCGCCGACGCTATTGTAAACGTTAAGTTCTCAAGCGCTTCCATTATGGAAGGCGCGGCTGAGATTCTTGCCAGCGGCACAGCTGTAAAGTTCGTTTAATAGGCAGTCAGAATCATAAGGCGGAAGGCTTAATTGCTTTCCGTCTTATTTTTTTAAAATATTTGTCCGAAACGGTTTACTTAACGCATAGGCTCTGTTACAATAAGCTAAAGGGAGTGATAATATGACAGACGAGAGATTAAGGTATCTTACGCTTTTATCCGAAAAGTATCCGACGGTGCGGTCGCTCTCACGCGAGATCATAAACCTCACCGCCATCCTCAATCTGCCCAAGGGCACCGAGCATTTTATGAGCGACCTTCACGGCGAGTATGAGGCGTTCTGTCATATACTCAACAACTGCTCAGGAGTCATCAGGGAAAAGGTCGATATGCTCTACGGCGAGTCGCTTTCCGATGAGGCGAGAAAGGAAATCTGCACCCTCATTTACTATCCCGAGGAGAAGCTTACGATGTTTCGCCACGCTGGAGTCGCGACTCACGGCTGGTACCGCGTGATAATTAATCATATGATAGAGATCGCCCGCCTGCTGTCCTCAAAGTACACGCGTTCCAAGGTGCGCAAGGCTATGCCCGAGGACTACGCCTACATCCTCGACGAGCTGCTTCACGCTCAGAAGGACGAGGACGATAACCAGCTCCATTACCACGATATTATCCTCGATACAATCGTCGATTTGGAGGCGGAGGATTTCCTGATTTCGCTTACCAAGCTTATCAAAAGGCTCGCGGTCGACCACCTTCACATCGTCGGCGACATCTTTGACAGGGGAGACGCGGCTGATAAGATCGTAGATTTGCTGATGACCTATCATTCTCTCGACATCGAGTGGGGCAATCACGATATTCTCTGGATGGGAGCGGCGTGCGGAAGTGATGCGTGCGTCGCTAACGTCGTACGCAACAGCATTAAATACAATACCGTCACGACGCTTGAAAGCGGTTACGGAATCAGCCTGAGAAGTCTCGCGCTTTTCGCTGAGCAAACATACGGCGGAGCTCCGATGGAAGCGGCGCTGAAGGCTATATCCGTTATCCAGTTCAAGCTCGAGGGTCAGGTTATCTTGCGTAATCCCGACTTTAATATGAACGACAGGCTCTTGCTCGGCAATATGGATTTGCAAAACGGCACCGTCGTTTCCGAGGGCAAAACGTATAAGCTCAACGATACGAGCTTCCCGACTCTCGATACGGAAAATCCCTATGAGCTGACCGAGGGCGAGTCAGCCGTTATCGACGGGCTCAAACGCTCCTTTATCAACAGCGTAAGGCTCAAAAAGCATATAACCTTCCTGTACGACAAGGGCGGTATGTATAAAAAGTTCAATTCAAATCTGCTCTACCACGGCTGCGTTCCGCTTAAAGAGGACGGCAGTCTTGATGAAATCGAGCTCTTCGGCGAAAAGCTCAGCGGCAGGGCGTACTTTGACCTTGCGGATAAAAAGGCTCGCTACGCCTTCTTCGGCAGACACAGAACGGTACAGGATATCGACTTTATGTGGTATCTGTGGTGCGGCAGAAAATCGGCGCTCTGCGGACGTAATATCAAGACCTTTGAGCGCGCGTTTATCGACGATAAAGCCGCGTGGTATGAGGAAAAGAATCCCTACTATAAATATTATGAAAATGAAGAAACCTGCCTGATGATACTCTCAGAGTTCGGACTCGGGGGAGAGGCTTCACATATCGTCAACGGTCATACGCCCGTAATTACCGTAAGGGGAGAGCTCCCGATACGCGCGGGCGGCAGACTGCTTGTGATCGACGGCGGCTTCTGTCGCGATTATCACGAAAAAACGGGAATCGCGGGCTACACGCTGATATTCAATTCCCACGGACTCAGGCTCAAGGCTCATCAGCCCTTTGAGAGCGTTGACGAGGCGCTGAACAGGAACAGGGATATACACTCAAAATCAGAGATAGTTGAAACTGAGGCGCGCAGAATGATGGTTGAGGATACCGACGCGGGCGGAAGGATAGAGCGCGAAATCGAGGATTTAAGAGAGCTCCTTGAGCTCTACCGCGCGGGAATTATTCCGATTGAAAATTAATTATATATAAATAACGGTCGGGAAGACAGCGTCTTCCCGACCGTTTATTCTCCTAAACTCTTGTCGTAGCGTTTGAGCTTTTCAAAGATGATTTCCTCCTCAGTCTGCTCACCCGCGGTATTGTCTATTTCCGCGCGAATACTTTGCATCATATTATCCGTGTACGCGATAACCTCGGAGCATTTCTTGAGCCTTTCGGCAATTTCCTCGGTGTTTGTGATATGCTTTTTGTACTTTATCTCGTGCTCAAGGCTTGCCCAGAAGTCCATCGCGATAGTGCGGATCTGAACCTCGGCGCGTACCTTTTTCGTATGCTCCGCGAAGAATATGGGGATACTCACGATCAGGTGAAGGCTGCGGTAGCCGTTAGGCTTTGGATTCTCGATATAGTCCTTTCTCGCGATAAGCTCGATGTCGTCCTGATTTGTCAGAGCGTCTGCAATGCGGTAGATGTCGTCAACGTAGGAGCAGATGACTCTCAGTCCCGCGATGTCGTTGAGATTATTCTCGATATTTTCGCGCGTATAGTCAAGCCCCTTGCGAGCCATTTTCTCCATTATACTCGTCTGACTTTTCAGGCGTGTGTGGATACTGCTTATAGGGTTACGCTGATTGATTACCTCAAACTCCTTGTCGAGAATTTCAAGCTTCGTGCGTATTTCCTTGATCGCGCAGCTGTAGCCGAGCATAAGCTCCTTGAAGTCGAGCATTGTGTCAAGCAGCTTGCCCGCGTTTTTGAGCAGAGCGTCGTGGTTGAGTATCTCCTGAGGAAGCTCGCTTAGGTTGTCTATATTGGTAAGCTGATTGTCTGTAGTGTTATTCATATTCAAAACTCCTTGTCAGTTTGTGTTATTTTACCTTACCAATGTTAAGGCTGTGTGAAAACCGTATGAATTTTTACGTACAAATTTCCCGATATGTACATTATACATATTTTGCGTAAAGTTGCAAGAAAAATTGTTAAACTTATCCCTTAAAGCATAGACTTTAGTAAAAATATATGATATAATCAGTATGTATAGGATAAAACTCTGCTTATAAAAGCATAGATAAGGAGGATAATATGGGTTTATTTGGAAAGAAAAAGACATGCTCGATCTGCGGCGGAGAGATAGGACTGCTCGGCAACCGCAAGCTTGACGACGGAAATATGTGTAAGAAGTGCGCGGCAAAGCTGTCGCCGTTCTTTACCGACAGACGCAGGAGCACCGTAGCTGATATCCAGAAGCAGCTCGCGTACCGCGAGGCTAATCTCGAGGAGGTCAAGGAGTTCCACACCACTCTCAGCTTCGGCGAGAGGACAAAAATCCTCATCGACGAGGATAAGAAGAAGTTTATGGTAACCTCGGCGAGAAATCTCCTTGAGGCTAATCCCGACGTAATCAACTTTTCTGATGTTACGGGCGTAGATATCGACATCGACGAGGATACGGTCGAGGAAATGCGTACCGACAAGGAAGGCAACGAGGTAAGCTACAATCCGCCTCAGTACAAATGGTACTATGACTTCAACGTTGTTATCCGCGTCAATAATCCGTATTTTGACGAGATCAGGTTCCAGCTCAACGACGACAGCGTTGACGTTAACAACGGAATGTACTTCCCCAAGAATATGCACCCTGATTTCACGATCAACCTTCAATTCCAGCAGTATAAGAGTATGTGCGACGATATCAAAACCACTCTCACAAACGCTCGCAACGAGGTCAGAGAAGCCGCCGTCGCGGCAAGCGCTCCGAGACATCCTGTTGTATGCAAGTGCTGCGGAGCTACTACAACTCCCGACCTGAACGGCATCTGCGAGTTCTGCGGAGGCTGCGCGGAATAAACCAATTCATAATTGAACACAACGGGCAGAGAATTTTCTGCCCGTTGCTTTGTTTATATGGTTATGTGTTTTCCGACAGATACTGCCTGATCTCATCCTCGGCTTCTCTGATTTCCTCAAGAAAGGCTCTCGACGATACTCTCAGCGCTCCGCCTCCGAGTATAATGATTTGCTCGAGAGCGTCCGAGGTCACGACTCTGACCTTATGCTTTTTCGCGAGCTTATGCGAGGTTTTCTCGATATACATATCAGCGGTCTCGGCTTCCTTTGTATACACAACGCTGAGGTCGTTGATCTTCTCAACCTCGCGGTGATTTCCCTTGACCTTGTACGCGTCAAACACTACTATCATCTCGCATTTCCTGTAGCCCTGATAGTTGCACAGAGTGTTTATCAGCGCCTGCCTCGCGCCGTCAACATTGTTTTTTGACAGCTCCCTCAGATGATCCCACGCGAAAATCACGTTGTAGCCGTCCACAAGAATATACTCGTCTCCGTCGTAATCGGGCGGAGTTTTTTTATTTTCAGGCTTCTGCGCGGGAGCTGACGCGCGGATCCTTTTGCGCTTTTCATCAGTCTTACGCTTTTTGATCGAGCCGTATGTTTGCTCAAAAATCTTAGTCAGCTCCTTGTCGAGCGCGAAAATATCATTCTGACTCTTATATTCCGACAAATCGCGCGGCTTCCTTACAGTGACCTCAACATTTTTGTTCTGAGCCAGAGCTGAGGGCAGGTGCATATAATCTCTGACCTCGTCCCAGCTTACGTTGTGACCTGCTCCGTGTGAGCAGAATACAGAGCCGCAGGGATTTTCAAGATCGCCGTCGGGGTCGTAGGCGATTTCGGCGATAACCTCGTCGGAGTTGTGGCATATCTCATAGCCCTTAAGACTCTGCGACAGCCTGCCCCTGCCGTGAGTATAGCGCATAACCTCGGTGTTGTAGCCGTTCATCGTCGCTACGGGCGCGACGCCTGTTATCACGGACGTATCCGAGTCGGTCTCGGGAGGGTTGAAGGAGCCGTACATTCGCTGAATATCCGCCATAGCCCTGCCGACGTTCTCGGTCGGAACCTCCAGCGTGAACTCATATACGGGCTCAAGCAAAATGCTCTTCGCCGAGCGCAGTCCCTGCCTTACGGCGCGGTAGGTCGCCTGACGAAAATCTCCGCCCTCCGTATGCTTGGCGTGAGCCCTGCCTGATACAAGGCTGATTTCCATATCCGTGATCGGCGAGCCCGTCAGTACGCCGACGTGAGTTTTTTCATAAAGGTGGGTGAGGATAAGCCGCTGCCAGTTTTTGTCGAGGTCATCCTCTCTGCAATCGGTCTTGAAAACAAGTCCGCTGTCTCTTTTCAGCGGCTTTAGAACAAGGTGGACCTCGGCGTAATGTCTGAGAGGCTCAAAGTGACCGATACCCTCGACCTTCTCGGCGATAGTTTCCTTGTAGATGATGTTGCCCGTGCCGAAGCCGACCTCAAAGCCAAATCTTTCCCTGACCAGAGCCTTCAGCACCTCAAGCTGAATCTCGCCCATAAGCTGAATCTGGATCTCGCCGAGCCTTTCGTTCCATACGACGTTGAGCTGCGGATCCTCGGCTTCAAGAAGCCTGAATTTTCCGAGCGCCGTGTGAGCGTCAATATCCTCGGGAAGCTCGACGCGGTAGGTGAGTACGGGCGCGAGCATAGGCATACCCGAGTTTTTCTCAGCGCCCAGTCCGTCGCCCGACAGCGCGAAGCTTATTCCCGTAACGGCGCATACCGTTCCCGCCTCAGCCTCATCAACAGGCGTGAATTTTTCGCCCGAGTAGAGCCTGATCTGACTGATTTTCTCGCCGCTTGTATTCTTTTTGCTCTGGGGAATGTCGCGGACCTTCAGCCTTCCGCCCGTGACCTTAAGGTGAGTAAGACGGTTGCCCTGAGCGTCCTGACTTATTTTATATACCTTAGCCGAAAATTCTTCGGGATAGTCGGGCATAACGGTGTAGTCCGAGAGAATGTCAAGAAAATTTCTCACGCCCTCAACTCTCAGCGCCGAGCCGTACATACAGGGAAAAACCTTTCTTTTCCTGATCGCCTCGGCTATATCTTCCTTGCCGATGGTTTCACTCTCGGAATAGCTTTCAAGCAGCTTCTCGTCGCACAGCGCGATTTCCTCATACATATCGGGCGAGGAAAAGTCAACGCAGCCGTCTCCGAGCTTAGCCTTGAGCTCCCTGTTTATATAGTATCTGTCCGCGCCGTCAAGATCCATTTTGTTGACGAAGATAAAGCACGGAACGTTGTATTTTTTCAAAAGCTTCCACAGCGTGAGCGTATGGCTCTGAACTCCGTCAGTGCCGCTGATTACGAGAATCGCGTAGTCGAGCACCTGCAAAGTCCTCTCCGTCTCTGCGGAGAAGTCAATATGCCCCGGAGTGTCGAGCAGGGTAAACTCACAGCCGTTCGCCGTAAGCCTTGCCTGCTTTGAGAATATTGTAATTCCTCTGCTCCTCTCAAGCGAGAAGGTGTCGAGAAACGAGTCGCGGTGGTCAACCCTGCCGAGCTTGCTTATCGCTCCCGAGCAGTACAGCAGCGCCTCGGACAAGGTAGTCTTGCCCGAGTCAACGTGAGCGAGTATTCCGACGACGATTTTTTTCATACTTATCACCGAGGTTAGTATACTATATTTCCGAAAGATAGTAAAGTCCGCTGAACACTTGAAACTGTCACAATAATCTGTTAATATATATAAAGACGTATAAAAGGAGTAAAGCTATGCTGAAAATACAGGATTTGTCGTTCAACGTTGACGCGGACGGCAGAGAAAAGGAAATCATCCGCAACATTAACCTCGATATACCGCGCGGAAAGCTGATTGTGATCACAGGCCCCAACGGCGGCGGCAAGTCGACCCTCGCCAAGCTTATCGCGGGAATCGAAAAGGCAAGCGGCGGCAAAATATTTTTTAACGGCGAGGACATCACCGATATGAGCGTCACCGAACGCGCGAGAAAGGGCATAGCCTTCGCGTTCCAGCAGCCCGTCAAGTTCAAGGGCATCAAGGTTATCGACCTCATAAGAATCGCCGCGAATAAAAATCTCACCGTCGTAGACGCCTGCTCATACCTGTCAGCCGTCGGACTGTGCGCGAGAGAGTATATCGACCGCGAGGTCAATTCAAGTCTGTCAGGCGGCGAGCTGAAGCGTATCGAAATCGCGACAGTCCTCGCGAGAAAATCCATGCTCACCGTTTTTGACGAGCCCGAGGCAGGCATAGACCTCTGGAGCTTCGGCAATCTGATCGAGGTTTTCCGCCGTCAGCGCGAGGAGATAAGCGACCGCTCTATCCTCATCATCTCTCACCAGGAGCGTATCCTCAGCATCGCCGACGAGATCATCGTTCTCAACGACGGACGCGTTCAGCACCGCGGAAGCAGGGAAGAGGTACTGCCGAAGCTTATCGGCACCGCGTCAGCCGTCCGGAACTGCCGCGGAAATATGAGGGGAGATGACTGCTAATGGACTTAAATAATATTCAGAAGTATCTGCTCAAGGAAATCGCCGACATCAACGGCGATATTCAGGGAGCCTTCAATATCCGCTCGGACAGCGAGTCGATAGCCCGTCAGTCAACCGAGCATATCGAGATCATCCCCAAGGAAAACGGCTCGGGAATCGACATCTTCGTCAAGCCGGGCACCAAGGGCGAGAGCGTTCATATCCCCGTCGTTATGACAAAAAGCGGTCTCAAGGAAACCGTCTACAACGATTTCTACATCGGCGAGGACAGCGATGTCGAGATCGTTGCGGGCTGCGGAATCGACAACTGCGGTCAGCACGACTCTCAGCACGACGGCGTACACCGCTTCTTCGTCAGCAAAAACGCCAGAATGAAGTACGTTGAAAAGCACTACGGCTCGGGCAAGGGCGAGGGCAAGCGAATTCTCAACCCCGTGACCGAGGTTTATATGGAGCCCGACAGCTACGCCGAGATGGAGATGGTGCAGATCAAGGGCGTTGACGATACCACCCGTACAACCGTCGCGGACTTGAAGGAGGGCGCGAAGCTCGTAGTTCGCGAAAGGCTTATGACTCACGGCGAGCAGCAGGCGTTCAGCGTCTACACGGTCAATCTCAACGGCGACGACTCAACCGCGGATATAGTTTCGCGCGGAGTCGCGAGGGACGATTCATACCAGAAGCTTGACCTGAAAATCGTCGGCAACGCCGCCTGCAAGGGACATACCGAGTGCGATTCGATCATTATGGACAACGGCAGGATCCTTGCCGTTCCCGCGCTGGAGGCAAACAGCGTTGACGCATCTCTCGTACACGAGGCGGCGATCGGTAAAATCGCGGGCGAACAGCTCACCAAGCTTATGACTCTCGGACTTTCCGAGTCAGAGGCTGAGGAGAGGATCATCAACGGCTTCCTCAGTTAAAATTTAAAGTATATTCAGGCGGAAAGGCATTATGTCTTTCCGCTTTTTAAACAACAGTAAATATGAAAAATTAATAATTATTTGAAAATTTATGTAAAATTTATATAATTAGGTAGTGCAAATTTCCGAATAGTATGTTATAATATCTTTGACTATGGCGTGGGAATATTTTATTATTCCTTATAAGAATAATGTAGCCCGCGCGAATGAAAGGTACTTAGAAAAAGGAGGCTACCTTATGAAAACCAAAACCAAATCAGGTCTGCGGCTTATAAGCGCGGTATTGTCGATTCTGATGCTTATGTCAGTATTTGCTTCCGCCGCCGTATACGCGGATGACATTCCCACAATGGGCGTTACGGGCGACTGTACGTGGAGCTTTGACGAAGCTTACGGCAAGCTCACTATCAGCGGCGCAGGCGCTATGGGCGAGGAAAAGGGTTACGAAGTCTTTAAGGATAAAATAGCTGATGTTGTTTTTGAAGACGGAGTTACAACGATTTCCGAAAAGGCTTTTGAAGACTTTAACAAGATTATCAGCGTTTCTATGGCAGATACGGTCACGGAAATAAAGCCCCGAGCGTTTTCAGGCTGCAATATGCTGCAATCCATATCATTTTCGTCTAATCTGAAAACCATCGGTGACTACGCGTTCGCGGCGACTACATCTCTCGACAGCGTCACCTTCCCCGATAGCCTTGAGAGCATAGGCGATTATGCGTTCTACCTCTCCGGCATTAGATCCGTAAAGTTTAACGCGGGACTCAAATCTGTAGGCGAACACGCGTTTATGGATACCAATCTTACTCACGTAGAAATTCCCGAGGAAACCTCGACAATCGGCGCTCACGCCTTTGGATTTGAAACCGACGCAGAATCCGGCGATGTAGTCGTTGACGGCTTCTATATTGTCGGACGCGAAGGCACCGCGTCTCATCAGTACGCGGGCGAGAACAATATCAAATTTGTACACAATACGACTCCGAAGGTTATCTTCAACGCCGAGGGCGGAGTAATCGACGGCGACGATATTATGTACGTAGATCCCATGAGAAACTATACTCTCGACAGCCTTCCCACTCCTGAAAGATACGGCTATATTTTCGAGGGATGGTTTTATGACGCCAATCAGACAGGAACAGCCGATAAGCAGGTTTTCGCGACCGAGACAGCCTTCTATGAGAATTCAACAGAGGTTTTTGCAAAATGGGCGCAGGCAAACGGCGAGCTTATCAAGAGTTTCTTCTTCGAGAGCGATCCCGTAAACGACGGCTGGACCTTCGTCGATAAGGATGACGACGGCAACAACTGGAAGTGGGAAACGGTTCCCGAATATGACTACGAATACAAGAGAAGGATCCCCGAGGGCAAGGGCGTTATCAGCTCCGCCAGCGGCGACGATACGGTTATGACTCATTCCGTAGTTTACGATACGGTTGACGACTGGGCGATTTCTCCCGCAATTGAGATCCCCGACGGCTATGCCGAGGTAAATGTATTCGCTCACTGCGACAACCCCAACTATATTGAAAAGCTGGAGCTTTACGCCGGACTGTCTGCCGATGTTGACTCAATGGAAAAGATTTCCTACGGCGATCTCACAACACAGATAAACGGCGACAGCGTTCGCTATACAGGCTATCTCAGCGAGTTTATCGGCAAAAAAGCTTATATCGCTATCCGTCACCTTAAGTACAATACTGAGGGCGCGGCTCCGTCCAACTCAAGACTTATCGTAGATATGGTTCAGGTTCACGGTGACTACGCTATGTACGGTATTGAGATTCTCGGCAATCCCATCACAAGCAAGAACAAGGACGACGTTTTAGGCGACGGCGTATTCAGACTTGAGGTCAAGGACGACGGCTCACTTATTCTCCATGTTAACGGCGACTGCGAGGCAGGCGCGAATGATGTAAACTGGCCGATAATCAACGCGAGAGTTCCGCTCACTATTCAGATTGACGGCGACTCCAACCTCACTCACGATTACGGCGACGGAATCGTTGTTGCGGCAGATACTACTATCACGGGAAAGGGCAAGCTTACTGTCAACGCCAACGGCTTCGGCATTTACCTTAACAACATCGGCGCGGGCAATAATATGGAAGCTACCCTCAAATTCGACAATATCAGGGCTGACATCTCCTCAGGCTCACACGGCATCAGAGGCAGCTCCGAATTTGACAAGCTCGTATTCAACAACAGCGAAGTAACGGCTGACGGCGGCAGAATCGCGATTTACGCCTTTGACGGCGGTATTGAATTATTCGATTGCGAGATCGTCGAGCCACAGGAGGCTTACGTTGACGAAGGCTCGATCAAGACAGATGGAGGCGGACTCGCGACTCACGTTGTAATAGGCAACCCGACCAATCCTCTGACTGAGCCTGCGTCAAGCACCGCTGACCCGACTCATACATTCGAGACTGCTACGAGCGGAAATGAAACAGGAAGCACAAGCGATACAGAGGAAACCACAACTCCTATCGCTACAGGCGGCGACGAGACAGGCTCCACTGAGCCTACCGAGTCAACCGATCCGAGCGAGAACGGCGGCACAACTCCGACAGGCAACACCGACTCAACAGAGGAGACGACCTCCGCGACCGAGCAGCCCGAAACAACGATTCCGGGCGGTACCGATCCTCAGGAGACAACCGACCCGAACGGCAGAGGCGATACAACGCCCACAGGCGACGCCACCACTCCCAACAACGATAATAAAGACAACGGCGGCAATAACAACAAGGATAACGGCACAGGCAAGGACTCGGGAACTGACGAGAACAAAAACATCACCGAGATCAAGGAGGGAACTCCGATCAAGGCTGTTGATAAGTTCGTAACCAAGTTCAAGAGCGAAGATGATCCCAAGGGTTCTGTATTCGGACTGCTTTGCGCAAGACAAAAGACAGTTAAGAAGAACAAGATCACAATCCGCTGGAACAAGCTCAAGAATGCGAAGAAGTACGTAGTTTACGCCTCCAAGTGCGGCACAAAGAAGGGCTCTGTTCCTCCGTTCAAGAAGATCAAGACAGTCAAGAAGAACACCTTCACGTACTCAAAGCTCAAGAAGGGCACCTACTACAAATTCCTTGTTGTCGCTCTCGACAAGAACAACAAGGTTGTAACGACCTCAAAGACGGTTCACGTCGTCACCAAGGGCGGCAAGAACGGTAACGACAAGACCGTATCTCTCAACAAATCCTCAGTCAGCCTGAAAAAAGGCAAGACCTTCAAGATCAAGGCTAAGGAAGTTCCTCAGTCCAAGTCCAAGAAGGTTAAGCGTCACCGCAAGGTAGCGTATGAGAGCTCAAACAAAAAGATAGCGAAGGTCTCTAAGGGCAAGATCACAGCCAAGAAGAAGGGTACCGCGTATATCTATGTTTACGCTCAGAACGGCCTGTACAAGAAGGTCAAGGTAACTGTAAAATAATCTCTCCCGATAAGAAGATTATAATAAAAAA
>CACYDB010000090.1 GCA_902773035.1 uncultured Ruminococcus sp.
AACAACACAGGTCTTGTTGAGATTCCTATGGGAACATCTCTTAGAACCGTTATCGAGGAGATCGGTGGAGGAATTCCTAACGGTAAGAAGTTTAAGGCAGCACAGACAGGTGGTCCTTCAGGCGGATGTATCCCCGCAGAGCACTTCGATGTTGAAATCGATTACGATAACCTTATTGCAATCGGTTCAATGATGGGTTCCGGTGGACTTATCGTTATGGACGAGGACAACTGTATGGTAGACGTTGCCAAGTTCTTCCTCGAGTTCACGGTTGACGAGAGCTGCGGTAAGTGTACTCCCTGCCGTCTCGGTACAAAGAGACTTCTCGAAATGCTCGAGAAAATCACAGATGGCAAGGGCACTCTTGAGATGCTCGACGAGATGGAGGAGCTGTGCTACTTCATCAAGGCTAACTCACTTTGCGGTCTCGGACAGACAGCTCCGAACCCCGTACTCTCAACTCTCCGTTACTTCAGAGACGAGTATATCGCTCACGTTGTAGACAAAAAGTGTCCCGCGGGCGTATGTAAGAACCTTCTCGAGTTCACGATCGACAAGGATAAATGTATCGGCTGCGGCCTTTGCGCCAGAAGGTGTCCGGTCAGCGCTATTTCCGTTACTGATTATATCGCTCCCGGTAAGAAGAAGCCCGCTTATGAGATTGACCACGATAAGTGTATCAAGTGCGGCGCTTGTATGGACGGCTGTAAGTTCAGCGCAATTTCAAAAGGCTAAAGAAAGGAGATATTTATTGTGGAAATGTTAAACATTAAAATCAACGGTAAAGACTACACTGTTGAAAAAAATACTACTATTCTTGAAGCCTGTCATCAGAACGGAATTAAGATTCCGACCTTATGCTATCTGAAAGAAATCAACGAAATCGGCGCGTGCCGTATGTGTCTGTGCGAGGTTAAGGGCGCGAGAAGCTTGGTTGCCGCCTGCGTATATCCCATCGACAGAGAGGGTACCGAGATTTTCACCAATACACCCGAGATCCGTAAGTACAGAAAGATGAACCTCGAGCTTCTTCTTTCTAATCACGACAAGAAGTGTCTCTCCTGCCCGAGAAACGATAACTGCGAGCTCCAGAAGCTCTGCCTCGAGTACGGCGTAGACGAGAATAAGTTTGAGGGCGAGATGACAAAGTCCGATAAGGATACTTCAACTCTCCACCTCGTAAGAAATAACGACAAATGTATCCTCTGCCGCCGTTGCGTAGCCGCTTGTAATCAGCAGTTCGTAAGCGTTATCGGCGCTAACAACAGAGGTTTTGACTCAGAGATCACATGCGCGTTTGAGCAGAAGCTCGGCGATGTTTCCTGCGTAAGCTGCGGACAGTGTACAGTAGTTTGCCCGACAGGCGCTCTCGTAGAGCGTGACGATACCGCTAAGGTATTTGAGGCTATCGCCGATCCGACAAAGCACGTTGTTGTTCATACAGCTCCGTCGATCAGAGCTACTCTCGGCGAGTGCTTCGGTATGCCCATCGGCTCGCTCGTAACAGGCAAAATGGTCAAGGCGCTCAAGCTCCTCGGCTTTGATAAGGTATTCGACACCAACTTCGGCGCCGACCTTACAATTATGGAAGAGGGAACAGAGTTTATCCAGCGCGTTAAGAACGGCGGAACTCTCCCGATGATCACTTCCTGCTCACCCGGTTGGGTCAAGTTCTGCGAGCATTACTATCCCGACCTCATTCCGCATCTCTCAACATGTAAGTCGCCTCAGCAGATGCAGGGCGCTATGATCAAGTCATACTACGCCGAGAAGGCGGGTATCGACCCGAAGGATATCGTAGTTGTATCCGTAATGCCCTGCGTAGCCAAGAAGTTTGAGATCACACGTGACGACCAGGGTCACGACGGTATGCAGGATAACGATATTTCTATCTCCACACGTGAGCTCGCTAAGATGATCAAGACAGCGGGTATCCAGTTCACAGAGCTTGAGGACGACGAGTTCGATCCGCTGATGGCTATCGGCTCAGGCGCAGGTACGATCTTCGGCGCTACAGGCGGCGTTATGGAGGCTGCTCTCCGTACAGTTGCCGACGTTCTCACAGGCGAGGATCTCGGAGATATCGAATATACTGAGGTCAGAGGCACAGACGACATCAAGGAGGCTACCTACAACGTAGCGGGTATGGAAGTTAAGGTTGCCGTAACATCAGGTCTTAAGAACGCGGCTAAGCTCCTCGACGACATTCGCGCGGGCAAGAGCCCCTATCAGTTCATCGAGGTTATGTGCTGTCCCGGCGGCTGTGTAAACGGCGGCGGTCAGCCGATCCAGCCCGGTCACGTACGCAACTTTGTTGACCTTAAGGCTAAGAGAGCCGCGGCGCTTTACAGCGACGATAAGGCGCTCAAGTACAGAAAGTCCCACGATAACCCTGAGATCAAGGCTATCTATGACGACTTCCTCGGTGAGCCCGGTTCACACAAGGCTCACGAGCTTCTCCACACATCATACGTTGAGAGAGAAAAATAATTAATTAAATTATAAGAGCACCGCTTCGGCGGTGCTCTTTTGCGATTATTTACATAAACCTGTTGAGTTCCTCATTATAAACGTAATCTACCGCTTTGAGTCTTTGTTCGAGATCGGCTTTGTTTACGTTCAAATCCTCGCACAGCTCGTCGAGATTCTTGTAATAATCCCTGAGCTTCGTGTTTATCAGCGATAAAAGTATCATATCGTCCTTCGGCAGTTCCATCGTATCACCTCGTTAAAATATTATCAAAAATCACAAAATTTGTAAATAGCTATTCAAAAACTCTCTGAGTTGTGGTATACTATATTTCGTATAATTAAAATGGAGTAACAGGAGTTGAAATTATGAGTATTGTTCAGCGTGAAGTATGCGACTCTGTTATGCTCGGCACCGTGCGTGACAGCCGCTTCAAGACTACGCGCCTTTCTGTTAATATTCTTTTACCAATGTCCGAGGATACTGCCGCGGTCAACGCGCTGCTCTGTAACGTGCTGGTGCGTTCCTGCAAAAAGTATCCCGATTTTACAACGCTTTCGCGTAAGCTCGGCTCGCTTTACGGGGCGGAGCTCAATGGCTCGATTTCCAAGATGGGCGATATGCACTGTCTGAGCATTTCAGTCGGAGGTCTCGACGACCGCTACGCCATTGACGGCGAGAGCATAAGCGCGGAGCTTACACGCCTTTTGTGCGAGGTTATCTTCAATCCCAAGGTTGAGAACGAGAGCTTCTTTGAGGAGGATGTCGAGCAGGAAAAGCGTCAGCTTTTCGATATGATTGACGCCGAGTTCAACGACAAGCGTATGTACGCGGGCAGACGTCTGATTGAGATTATGTGCGAAAATGAGCTCTACGGCATCAACAAAATCGGCACAAAGGAGCAGATTTCAGCACTCGACGGCAGGGATATCTACAAGGCGTGGCAGAATATGCTTCTGACCGCTTATTTTGACTTCACTTATGTGGGCGAGAGCGATTCGGAGCAGATATATAATGTATTACAAAATTCCTTTAAAGAAATAAAGAGAAATCCCGTCGAGCTTTCCACAGACGTTGTCTACTCTGTGTTCAGCAAAAACGAGGTCGTTGAGGAGATGGACGTCGCTCAGTCAAAGCTTGAAATGGGCTTCCGCACAGCCTGCGCCGAGCCTGAGCCCGAGACTATGGCGACTCGCCTGATGTGCACGATTCTCGGCGGCACGGCTTCCTCAAAGCTGTTCAATAATGTCCGCGAGAAAAAGAGTCTCTGCTACTACTGTATGAGCCGATTCGCAAGACTGAAGGGCATTATGATTGTAGAATCGGGCGTTGAGACTCAGAACATCGAAGCCGCTAAAGAGGCGATTCTCGCTGAGATCGAGGATATGAAAAACGGCAACATCTCCGATTTTGAGATCGAAGCCGCTAAGCTCGCCGCGGTAAACAGCTTCTACGCCGTTATGGACACCGTCGGCGGAATATGCCTGTGGTACAGCTCACAGCTTATGGACGCGACTGTTGACTCTCCCGATGAGGCTGCTCGCAAGATTAACGCCGTTACCAAGGAAGATATCGTCGCCGCGGCTAAGAAGCTCGAGCTCGACACTGTCTATATTTTAAAGTCAAAGGGTGGGGAAGATGAATAATATCACAGAAGTAAAATCCGCCCGTACAGGCGATAAATACTATAAAATCGAGCACAGCTCGGGGCTTACGATCTACCTTTATCCCAAGCCCGACTACAACTCCAAGTACGCGATTTTCGGAACACGCTACGGCAGCGTCAACAACGCTTTTTCCCTTGACGGAGGCGAGGTCAGACGCGTGCCCGACGGTATAGCTCACTATCTCGAGCATAAGATGTTCGAGTGCGAGGACGGCGACGCCTTTGTAAAGTACGCTAAGACAGGCGCTAACGCCAACGCTTATACAAGCTTTGACAAGACCTGCTATCTTTTCAGCTGTACTGATAATTTCGACGAGAGCTTCAAGATACTGCTCGACTTTGTCCAACGTCCGTATTTCACGGAGCAGACTGTAGCCAAGGAGCAGGGCATTATCGGTCAGGAAATCCGTATGTACGACGACTCTGCCGAGTGGCGAGTTATGTTCAATATGCTCGAGAATATGTACCATACTCACCCCGTCCAGCTTGACATCGCGGGCACGGTTGAGTCGATCGCGAAGATAACTCCCGAGCTGCTCTACGACTGCTACTATACCTTCTATAATCTCAACAATATGGTTTTAGCGGTCGCGGGAGATTTAAGCGTTGACGATATTTTAAAGACTGCCGACGAGATGCTCAAGCCCTGCGAGAAGCACAGCATCGAGAGCTTCTTTGAGGACGAGCCGTATGAGATCGTCAGCGATTATGTAGAGCAGAAATTTCCTGTATCCGTACCGCTGTTCAACCTCGGCTTCAAGGAAAAGGCTCATAAGGTAAGCCAGAAGGAGCTCGCGGAAATCGAAATCATAATCAGTATTCTTTCCTCGCCGTCATCCGAGCTTTACAAGATGCTCGACGACGCTCAGCTCATCAACCAGAGCTTTGACTGTGAATACTTCAACGGTCCGGGCTACAACGCGTTTTTGTTCAGCGGTGAGTCACGCGCTCCGAAGCAGGCGGCTGAGATGATCAAGAAATATATCAATAGTATAAAGGAAAACGGAATTGCTCCCGAGGACTTTGAAATCGCTCGCAGAGAGGTTTACGGCGACGCTGTTTCGGGACTTAACTCGGTTGACAATATCGCCAACACAATGGCGGACTTCCACTTCAACAACCTCGATATCTTCGGGATAATCGACGATATCGCCGCTACTACCGCCGAGGATGTCAGTCGCAGACTGAGCGGTATTCTCGATACGGACAACTCGACTCTCTCGGTCGTAACATCAGAGGAATAAGCTATGTATAATGTATCTTTTCCGGCGATGGGGCTTGAATTTAAAATCGATCCTATTGCCTTTTCAATCGGCGGCTTTGAGATCCGCTGGTACGGAATCATAATCGCGACGGGACTTTTGCTTGCGTTGGTTTACGCGAGGTTTTCCTGCGAACGCTTTCAGGTTGAGTGGAAAAAGCTCATCGACTGCGTGCTTGTAGGCTTGGTCACGGGTATAATCGGCGCGAGACTTTTCTTCGTGCTGTTCAAGCTCGATTACTATCTCGCTCACCCCGCGGAGATAATAATGACGCGTAACGGAGGACTCGCGATATATGGCGGTATAATCGGCGCCTTTTTGGGCGGATGTATCACCGCAAAGATAATCAAAATCAAAATTATGCCTGTGCTCGACGTAGCGGTGCTCGGCTTTTTGATAGGTCAGGGACTCGGCAGATGGGGCAACTTCTTCAATCAGGAGGCGTTCGGCACCGTGACCGATCTGCCGTGGGGAATGATGAGCGAGAATACAAATATGCAAACCGTTCACCCGTGCTTTTTATATGAGTCGCTGTGGTGCTTGCTGGGCTTTGTGCTGCTTCATTTTCTCTCCAAAAAGTTCCAGAAATACCCCGGGCAAGTGCTCTACGCCTATATGGTTTGGTACGGCTTCGAGCGAATGATAGTCGAGGGCTTGCGTACCGACAGTCTGTATCTGCCGTTTTCGCTGTTCGGACTTGATTTAAGGATCTCACAGATTATTTCCGCGGTAATATTGATCGCGGGCATAGTTCTGCTTATAGTTAACAGACACAAGGAGGACGATTTTTATGACAATTATAGACGGAAAAAAAGTAAGCGCTTCGGTAAAAGAGCAGGTAGCTGAGGAAACCAAAAAGCTCAAGGAGCAGGGAATAGTACCGGGACTCGCGGTCATTCTTGTCGGCGACGATCCCGCTTCCAGAGTGTATGTCAATAATAAAAAGAAGGCGTGCGAGTTAGTCGGCTTCAAGTCAGAGGAATACGCGCTTCCCGCGACAACAACTCAGGAGGAGCTGTTAAGTCTTGTTCGGGATCTCAACGAGCGCAAGGATATCAACGGTATTCTCTGTCAGCTTCCGCTTCCCAAGGGACTTGACGAGAACGCCGTTATCGAGGCGATCAGTCCTATGAAGGACGTTGATGCGTTCCATAAGCAGAACGTCGGCAGAATAATGCTCGGCGACTATGATTTTCTGCCCTGCACACCCGCGGGCATAATGGAAATGCTCCACGCCTACGGAATAAGCGTTGAGGGCAAGAGGTGCGTCGTAATCGGCAGAAGCAACATTGTCGGCAAGCCCATGGCGATGCTCCTGCTTCACGAAAACGGCACCGTAACGATCTGTCACAGCCGTACAAAGAATCTCGCTGAGATCACGAGAGAGGCTGAGATACTCGTAGCCGCCGTAGGCCGCGCGAAGTTCGTGACGGCTGATATGGTCGGCGACGGCGCTGTAGTGATCGACGTAGGTATGAACCGTGACGAGAACGGCAAGCTCTGCGGCGACGTTGACTTCGAGAACGTCAAGGATAAGTGCTCGTACATAACACCCGTTCCCGGCGGAGTAGGACCTATGACGATCGCCACGCTGATGAAAAATACTCTCAAGGCGGCAAAGCTTCAGAATTTTTAGTTCGCGCAGATAGGTAAGAAAAAGCATAAAAGTTTATTGCCCGACGGTGTTTATGATATATAGGTGCCATTGGGCTATTGTTACATCAACGTTATTGTAACACCGTAGGGGGCAGTCTCCGCGCTGCCCCGCTCACTTCTCATACATCATACCTTTCACTAAAGGAGTACATTGTTATATTGGAAAAGAGCGGGCGGGCACAGAGACCCGCCCCTACGATAAATGTCAGGTGTTTTATTAAACAAAGGAGTAGAACATATCCTCTCGCAGCAGACCTAACGAGGAAATAAAAAATACTTGACAATGAAAGACTGTTGTGTTATAGTATATAAGCCGCATATTGTGGGCTTTAAGCGCGGTCGCGCGCCTACGAATAGCGAGACTAAATTAAGGATGGTACTAATATGTACGCAGTTATTGAAACAGGCGGTAAGCAGTACAAGGTTGAGAAAGACCAGATCGTATTTATCGAGAAGCTTTCCGCTGAGGAAAAGGACACAGTAACTTTTGACGTAGTAGCTCTCGGAGCTGACGACGGTATCAAGGTAGGCACTCCCTACGTTGACGGCGCTAAGGTTACAGGCGAGGTTCTCAAGAACGGTAAAGCTAAGAAAATCAGAGTTTCTACTTATAAGCCGAAAAAGGGCTCATCCAAGAGAACACTCGGTCACAGACAGCCTTACACAAAGGTTCAGATTAAGTCGATCGAGGCTTAATTATGATTGACGCGGTTTTCATAAGGAACGGAAAGGACTTTTCCGGCTATGAGATTAGCGGTCATTCCGATTATTCCGAGCAGGGCAGCGACATTGTCTGCGCGGCGGTAAGCTCCGCGGCGTACCTGACGGCAAATCTGATTACCGATTTCTTTATGATCAAAGCGGACATCGAATTATCCGACGGTTATATGAAGTTGACCGCCGACGCTGACAGACTTATCGACGGTCTGTACCAGCATATGCTTCAATTACAGGAGCAATACAGCAAATATATTAAAGTAACAATTTCGGAGGTGTAAGGTTATGCTTAAGATAAACATCCAGTTATTCGCTCATAAAAAAGGTATGGGTTCCACAAAGAACGGCCGTGACTCAGAGTCAAAGCGTCTCGGCGTTAAGCGCGCTGACGGACAGAAGGTTCTCGCGGGCAACATTCTCGTAAAGCAGAGAGGAACTCACATTCACCCGGGTCAGAACGTTGGCATCGGCAAGGATGACACTCTTTTCGCTAAGGTTGACGGCGTTCTTCGCTTTGAGCGCGTCGGCAAAGACAGAAAGCGCGCGAGCGTTTATCCTGTAGAGCAGTAATTACGGGGGCTGACTTAGGTCAGCCCTTTTTTAATTCGCAATTCGTAATTTGCATTAATAAAACCGGAGGTTTTAATATGTTTGTAGATATAGCGAAAATTTATATAAAAGCAGGCGACGGCGGCGACGGAGCGGTAGCCTTTCACCGCGAGAAGTACGTAGCCGCGGGCGGTCCCGACGGCGGTGACGGCGGCAGGGGAGGCAACGTTGTCTTTCAGGCTGACACAAATATCTCGACTCTCGCCGACTTCCGCTACAAGCGTAAGTATGTTGCTCAGAAGGGCGAGAACGGCAAGGGCGACCGCAAAAGAGGTAAAAACGCTCCCGATCTGATCGTAAAGGTTCCGCTCGGAACACTCGTCAAGGACGCGAATACGGGCAGGATCATCGCCGATATAAGCACCAAGGAGCCCGTGACCGTCGCCAAGGGCGGCAAGGGAGGCTGGGGAAATCCTCATTTCGCCACTCCCACACGTCAGGTCCCGAGGTTCGCAAAGCCCGGACTTCCGGGCGAGGAGTTTGAAGTCACCCTCGAGCTGAAGCTTCTTGCTGACGTAGGTCTTGTAGGCTTTCCAAACGTCGGCAAATCGACTCTCGTATCAGTGGTTTCCGAGGCTAAGCCCGAAATCGCGAACTACCATTTCACAACAATTACTCCCGTTCTGGGCGTTGTGTCGATGGGCGAGGGCTCAAGCTTCGTAATGGCTGATATCCCGGGTCTTATTGAGGGCGCGTGGCAGGGAGTAGGTCTCGGACACCAGTTCCTGCGTCACGTCGAGCGCTGCCGTATGCTCGTGCATATCGTGGATATAAGCGGCTCCGACGGTCGTGACCCCTACGAAGATTTCAAAATCATCAACAGCGAGCTTGAAAAGTTCAATCCCGAGCTTGCCAAGCGTCCGATGATCGTAGCGGGCAACAAGTGCGATATGTGCACGGACGAGCAGATCGCCGATTACAGAAAATATATAGAGGATATGGGCTACGACTTCTTTCCGATTATGGCGGCTATCCGCTACGACGTTGACCCGCTCCTCAAAAAGATACAGGAAATGCTCTCAAAGCTTCCGCCGATCGAGCGCTATGAGCCCGAGCCTGAGCCTGTTGTCAAGGCAGAGGACTTCTCCGACCACAGCGTTAAGGTCACAAAGGTTGACGGAATTTACAACGTAGAGGGCAAGTGGCTCTATAACATTATGCGCTCGGTAAACTTCGACGACTACGAGAGTATGAACTATTTCCAGAACGTAATGATGAACAACGGCGTATTTGACGCGCTCAGAGAAGCGGGAATAGAGGAGGGCGATACCGTCAGCCTCTACGACGTTGAGTTTGACTTTGTGGAGTGATTATGGAAACGATTCTTGATACAAATTCTGACGCGCGGCAGTATTCGCCTCAGACTCTCGCCTTTATCGGCGATACCGTCTACGAGCTGTTTGTGCGCGAGAGCCTTGTCACAGAGGCTAACCGACCCGTAGGCGAGCTCAACCGCAGAAAAGTCAAGCTTGTACGGTGCGAGGCTCAGGCTGAGGCGTTCAAAATCATTGAGCCTATGCTTACCGAGGAGGAACTTGCCGTTTATAAGCGCGGCAGGAACGCTTTTACAAAGAATACTCCGAAAAATTCAAGCGTAGCAGACTATCACTGCGCCACAGGCGTTGAGGCGTTGTTCGGATATTTATACCTTAAAGGCTCTGTGGACAGGCTCAGAGAGCTGTTCGCGGTGATTTCCGACAGCCTTGAAGCTAAGGATAATTGAGACAATAACTACAATTCTGAT
>CACYDB010000091.1 GCA_902773035.1 uncultured Ruminococcus sp.
GCGGGACCGCCGAGACCTGTCGCCTTCTCGAATACCTCGTCAATATCCTCGGTCTTGTCAAGTCTGAACGCGGGGATTCCGAAGCCCTCGGCGACCTTGACAAAGTCCGTCATACGCTTGGGATCTGTCTGGGAGAAGCGGTTTCCGTAGAAGAGCTTCTGCCACTGTCTTACCATTCCGAGCACGCCGTTGTTGAGAACAACTACGACTACGGGGAGGTTGTAGGATTTGAGCGTTACAAGCTCGTTGAGGTTCATATGGAAGCTGCCGTCGCCTGTAACGAGGAATACCTTCTTTTTGGGACATCCGCACTGAGCGCCTATCGCGGCGCCGAGTCCGAAGCCCATTGTGCCCATTCCTCCTGAGGTGAGGAGCGTTCTCGGTCTTTCAAACTCGGAGAACTGAGCGACCCACATCTGATGCTGACCTACGTCGGTGGCGATGATGTCCTCGGGACGCTTGACCTGATTGATTTTGAGCAGTACGTCGAGAGCGGACATATAGTTGAGCTTTTCTCTCGGAGCCTGATGCTCGCCCTTCCAGATTTCGAGCTGAACGAGCCACTGAGTATGGTTCTGCTTCTCAACGTGGTTGTTGAGGATCTGAAGAACCTGCTTTATATCACCGACAATGTGATTATCGGTCTTTACGTTCTTGTCGATTTCGTTTTCGTCTATATCAATATGGATAATATTAGCCTGGTTGCCGAACTTCTTGGGGTTGCCTGCTACGCGGTCGGAGAATCTGGAGCCGCAGGCGATGATGAGGTCGCACTTCTCAGTCGCCATACCCGTAGCGTAGGTGCCGTGCATACCAACGTTGCCCATATTGAGTCTGTGGCTCGCGGGAATACATCCGAGTCCCATAAGCGAACAGCATACGGGCGCGTCGATTTTCTCGGCGAACTCGATGAGCTGGTCGGAAGCGTTTGCGCTGATTACACCGCCGCCCGCGAAGATGAGCGGATATTTAGCCTGATTGATAAGCTCAACAGCCTTTGTGATGTCAGTGGGATCGGGAATCTCGTCGCTGATATTCTCGGGGGGAGTGAGCGTGCGGAAGTCTGTCATCTGAGCCGTGATGTCCTTGGGGACGTCGATGAGCACGGGGCCTTTTCTGCCGTCTGTAGCGAGAGCGAAGGCTGTGCGGATCGCGGGAGCGAGGTCTTCGATCCTCTTTACGAGGTAGCTGCCCTTTGTGATCGGCTTGACGATGTCTACTATGTTTACCTCCTGGAAGCTGTCGCGTCCGAGGAGATTGACGTTAACGTTACCCGTGATAATTACCATGGGGATACTGTCTATATTTGCCGTGGCGATACCCGTTACGGTATTGGTAGCGCCCGGACCCGAGGTGGTCATACAAACTCCGACCTTGCCCGTGGCTCTGGCGTAACCGTCCGCCGCGTGAGCCGCTCCCTGTTCGTGAGCGGTGAGGATATGATTGATTTTGTCGCTGTACTTATACAGAGCGTCGTAGGTGTTCAGAGCCGCGCCTCCGGGATAACCGAAAACGGTGTCAACGCCCTGTTCGATCAGACACTCGCAGATGATCTCCGCGCCTGTAAGCTGCATAATATCTCTCCATTCCTTAATCTTATATTATAATTTACGTAAACTTTATTATACTAAAGCCAATACGTTTTGTCAAGAAAATAGCCTAAAATTCACAATTAAACGGGCAGAAAGGATTTAATTCCCTTCTGCCCGCTGATTTTAAAGCTTTTATATTAATAGTTTTTGATAAATTCGGAGATAACCTTGATCGATTTCTCGCTCGCGGCTACGGAAAAAATCTTGAAGTCCATACCCTTGTTATTCTCCAGATCGTCGGAAATCGTGCGGAAAACGCAGAACGGTACGTCGTTGCGGAAGCATACGTGACCTATCGCGGCGCCTTCCATCTCGCAGGCGAGCGCCTGAAAGCGAATATAGAGGATCTCGCGCTTGCTGCGGCGTGAAACGAAAATATCTCCCGATGCGATCCTGCCCATAAACGCCGAGGAGTCCTCAACGGTCTTACAGATGTTATAGAGCTTTTCGGCGACCTTCTCGTCGCAGGGGAAGTAGATCCTGTTTTCGTCGGGGAAGGTGATTTCGCCTATGGGAGCGCCGAGCGCGGCGGTGTTCATATCATGCTGGACGACCTCTGTGCCTACTACCATATCGCACAGAGTTACCTCCTCGCTTGTAGCTCCCGCTACTCCGCTGTTGATAATGACCTCGGGCGAGTAGAAATCAATCATCGTCTGAGCGCACATCGCGGCGTTTACCTTGCCGACTCCGCACTCGACCGCGACAAGCTCCCTGCCGCCGATCTTACCCTTTGTGAAGGTCATTTTGGAGTGGATCTCCTCCGTTTTGTCAGTCATAAGCTCCTTGAGTCCGTCTACCTCAATCGCCATAGCGCAGATTATACCAATCATTGTTATCCTCCTTTTCGGTTTATTCAAAGTTTCCTGTTGCGTACATTATTATTGAAAGCGCCGCCAGCGGAGCTGTCTCCGCTCGCAGAATCCGTTTGCCGAGGGTTGCCTTGCTGCCGCCTGAGCTAAGTACAAGCTCAACCTCGCTTTCCTCAAAGCCGCCCTCGCTTCCGATAAACATTCCGAGAGTCTGAGGCGGTTTTGAAATGAGCTTCTTCACGCTGTCGCCGCCGAGCTCGTAGAAAATAATATTCTGCTCATTTTCCTTTGAAAGCTCTACGGCTTTTTTGAAGCTCACGGCGGGATCAACCGCGGGAATGATTCCGCGCCTCGACTGCTGAGCGGCTTCACGCGCGATTTTTTGCCAGCGCTTTTGTTTTTTAATCAGTGATTTTTCGTCGGGGCGCGACACGCAGCGGTTTGAAATTACGGGAACGATTCTCGTAATACCGAGCTCCACGCACTTCTGAATGATGTACTCCATCTTGTCGCCCTTGGGCAACGCCTGATAGAGAGTGATCCTGACGTTAGGCTCGTTTTCGCAGGGGAAACGGTCTGTGACGTTTACCGCGACGTTTGAGTCTGTAACGGAGCTGATCACACATTCGAGCTGTTCACCCGAGGGTGTAACAAGGGTGAGCTCCTCGCCTGTTTTCATACGCAGGCTCTTCGCGATATGCCTCGCGTTTTCGCCCTCGATCATATGGCTGTCGGATTTAACTTCGTCTTCCGTAAAGAACCACGCCATTTTTATATCTCCTCGTCAATCTCAGCGCGCCTCTGTCTGAGGCTTCATATCCCCGCGCCTTCATTTCGTCTTACGGTCTGCCGCGGGAGGACAGATTCCGCTTCTATACTCAGTTTACCAAATATCAAAAGCAATTGCAATATATATTTGTTATGTGTTAAAATAAAATTGAGGTGATTTTAATGATCAATTTAACCGCGAAGGAATTTTATAAAATGCTTGAAGGCGAAAGCATAAGCGAGGACAGCTTGCAGGAGCTTGTCGTAAGGAAGCTTGGCGAAATGAAATTGAAGGTCGCGACGGCTGAAAGCTGTACCGGAGGCTTGGTAAGCAAGCGTATCACCGAGGTCAGCGGCTCGTCGGACGTGTTTGAATGCGGAGTGTGCTCCTACGCCAACAGAATCAAGCATAAGCTGCTCGAAGTGAGTGAGGAAACGCTGAATACGGTAGGCGCGGTTTCTCCCGAGACTGCCGCTCAGATGGCGCGGGGCGTGAGAAAGCTTGCTGACGCTGACTTCGGAATTTCGACCACGGGTATTGCGGGGCCTACGGGAGCTACGGCGGATAAGCCCGTGGGGCTTGTGTATATGGCGGTCGCGGGAGAAAAGGAAACCGTTGTTATCAAGTCAAACCTCGGCGACGCGGAGGATAATTCGCGCGAGGGTATCAGAAAAGCGGCAAGCTCGGCAGTCCTTTATTATCTGTATAAGGCGCTTTTGAGCGTGAAAATTTAACAGCTTCGTTTTTATTGTTACAATCTTAAAACATATCTTTAATATTGCATTTTGTTGTACTATACTAAAGAGTGGATAAATTTCTTTCTGAGAAAAATTGGAGGAAACTATGAACAAACATACTGTGTTTGTCGCGGGTAAGAGGTTTGTGCTTCTCAGCGACGATAAGGAAAGCTATGTACAGAAGCTCGCTTCCGAGGTGAGCGCCGCAATCAACAAAATTATCGAGGAAAATCCGACGCTCGACCGCCGTTCAAGCGCGATACTCTGCGCGCTCGACTACGCCGACGACAAATACAAGGCTATGGGCAAGAGCAAGAGTATTTCCGATAAGGCTCAGCCGATCATCGCTCAGGCGGACAAGCAGTCTAAGCAAATCAAGGAGCTCAAGGATCAGCTCTCTCAGCGTGACAGAATGATCGACAATAACAACGAGGAGCTCAAAAAGCTCAGAGCCGCCGAAAAAGATCGCAGCGACGAGATCAAGAGGCTTGAGGACGAGCTCAAGGCTGTTAAAGCGGAGCTCGAGGAGGCTCAGAATACGCTCGACGAAATCACCAAGCCCGAGGAAGCTTTACATATTCCCGAGCCTAAAAAATATGAGAAGGCGGAGAAAAAGCGTAATCAGGTTGACAAAACCGAGGACGACGATATGGACAGCAACCAGCTTTTCTCGCTTTTTGACTGATGAATAAAATAGAGATCCTCGCTCCCTGCGGAGCGTTTGAGTCGGTTGTCGCGGCTGTAAGGAGCGGAGCTGACGCGGTTTACCTCGGGGCAAAGGAGTTTTCCGCCCGCGCGGGAGCCGAGAATTTTGATTATGACGGGCTCAGAGAGGCTGTGGAGTATTGCCATATCCGCTCTGTTCTCGTGTATCTTACGCTCAACACCATTGTCTTTGACTCGGAGCTTGAGCAGGTTAAAAATACAATAATCGCCGCCGCTGAGGCGGACGTTGACGCGCTGATCGTTCAGAATATCGGCGTGGCTCAGCTCGCGAAAAAGGTCGCGCCGGGACTCTCTCTGCACGCTTCTACACAGATGAGTATTCACTCGCCGTCGGGCGCGAGGCTTTTGTATGAGCTGGGCTTTAAGCGCGTGGTGCTCGCGCGCGAGCTTTCAAGGGATGAAATCAGGGAAATCGCCGAAGCCTGTCCCGAGCTTGAGCTCGAGGTTTTTGTGCACGGAGCGCTTTGTATGAGCGTTTCGGGACAGTGCTATTTCAGCTCGGTCATAGGCTCGAGGAGCGGCAACCGCGGTCGCTGCGCGCAGACCTGCCGTCTGCCGTTTTCGGTCAGGGGAAAGGGCAAATACGCCCTCAGCCTCAAGGACAGCAGTCTGATCGATTACCTCGGCGAGCTTGAGGAGATGGGCGTCGCCTCGGCTAAGATAGAGGGACGGCTCAAAAGGCCCGAGTATGTTGCCGCCTCGGTCAAGGCGTGCGTTCAGTCGCGCGACGAGGGCAGGGTAGACGAAAATACCCGCGCTCAGCTTGCGGGAGTTTTCTCGCGCACGGGCTTTACGGACGGCTATTACACCTCAAAGCGCGGATATGATATGTTCGGATACAGGCAGAAGGAGGACGTTGTTTCGGCGACCTCAAAGCTTCTCGCGGAAATCCGCGCGGGCTATAAGAATGAGCTTCAAAGGGTTGAGCTCAGGGCGAAGTTTAAAGCCTTTACGGGAGAAAAGCCCGTTTTCTGCGTTACGGACGGCGTAAACGAGGTGAAAATCACTTTGCCCGACCCTTGCGAAAGGGCTGTAAACAAGCCTCTCGACAGTGAGAAGGTGAGGAAACAGCTCTTAAAGACAGGCTCTACGCCCTATCGTATCACTGAGCTTGAAATCGAGCTCGGCAGCGACGTTAGTATGCCGTTTTCGTCGCTCAATGAGCTCAGGCGCGCGGCGCTTGAGGGGCTCGGCGATAAGAGAAAGAAAAATAATTACTACGAAATATTTGATATTGATATAGAAAAGCCGTCCGAGCATATCGCGAAGGACAAGAAGCGTTACGCGCGGTTTACGTCAACCGCGATAGGAGAGGGATTCAAAGAGGTTGACATTAATTTTGTTCCTCTCGACAGCTCGGAGGATGAGATAAAAAGGCTGATAAACAGCGGCTTTAAGCTCGGCGCGGAGATCCCGAGGGCGCTGTTCTCGCGTGAGAATAAGATAGAAAAGCAGCTTGAGCGCTTCAAAAAGCTCGGGGTCGAGGACGTTTTGTGCAACAATCTCGCGGCGGTGTATCTCGCGAAGAAGCATAATCTGAAAATCCACGGCGGCTTCGGGCTGAATTTTACCAACACGCTCGACCTGCTTTGGGCTGAAAGCTGCGGCTTTGAGGATACGGAGGTAAGCTTTGAGCTGAAAAACTCTCAGATAGCGGCGCTCGGCGGAGAGCTTCCGCGCGGAATTATCAGCTACGGGTACCTGCCCGTTATGCTCACGCGAAACTGTCCGAATAAGAGCGAGAATATTTCCTGCCGCGACTGCTCGGGCAGGGGTAAAATGAAGGACAGGCTGGGCAAGACTTTCATTTTTTACTGCGACGGGTACGCGACGGAGATACTGAACACGCTTCCCGTTGAGAATATCGGCTTCGCGGAGAGCTGCCGTAATCTTGATTTTGAGATTTTCCGCTTTTCTGTGGAAAACTTTGTGGAAAACGTGGAAAACATAGCCGAATTTATCAGTGAGAGCCTGAATTCCCGTAAAAATACCCACGGATTGTATCTTCGTGGAATAAAATAAGCAATTTTCCGCGTGAGAAATTTCGTATTTTCCCTGTCGGAAAAATGCGTTGATACTCAAAACATAACGTGATTTTTATTTGAAAATTAACTTTGCAGGATTGATTTTGATTTTGCAGGATTATGAGGTGAAATGATTGAAGGTTAAAATAAAGAGGCTTCGTTCTCAGGCAAAGCTTCCTTCCCGCGCGACCTCGGGCTCGGCGGGAATGGATCTGTACGCCTGTATTGACGAGAGCGTGACTATCGCTCCCGGTGAGCTCATGCTCATTCCGACGGGTATCGCGATCGCCCTGCCCGACAGTAATTCGGCGGCGTTTCTGTACGCTCGCTCGGGACTCGGCGTCAAGCACGGAATATGTCTCGCGAACGGCGTCGGAGTAGTTGATTCGGACTATCGCGGAGAGGTCTGCGTCGGACTCTGCAACGTGTCGGACAAGCCGTATACGATCGAGCCGAATGAGCGTATCGCGCAGATGGTCATCGCGCCTGTGATTATTCCCGAAATCGAGGAAACGGATGAGCTTGACGATACTCAGAGGGGTGAGGGAGGCTTCGGATCTACGGGCAATTCCTGATACAAAACCCTGATTTTAACGGCTAAATAACAAAACTTATCTCAAAATCCCAAGTTGTTTTAGGCACAGCGTACAATTAGACAAAAAATTGTTGATTTAGCGGTTTTAATCGGCTATAATAATATAGCTTATAGTCTATTTGTATCCGAAAGGAGTAATCATATGTTTTCATTTTCAAAGGATATCGGTATCGATCTCGGTACCGCAAATACGCTCGTAACAATCAAGGGTAAGGGTATCGTGATGCGTGAGCCCAGCGTTGTCGCTGTTGACATCCGCAACGATACTGTCCTCGCGGTAGGCGAGCAGGCTAAGGATATGATCGGTCGTACACCCGGCTCGATCGTAGCGGTTCGTCCGCTCAAGGACGGCGTTATCGCCGACTTTGATATCACAGCCTCAATGCTCAAGCACTTTATCCGCAAGGCTGCCAAGCCCGGTATCTTCAGCAAGCCGAGAATCGTTATCTGTATGCCCACAGGCGTTACGGAGGTCGAGAGACGCGCTGTTGAGAACGCGGCTGTCCAGGCGAGCGGCAGCAGGAACATCATTCTCATCGAGGAGCCTATGGCGGCGGCAATCGGCGCGGGACTTCCCGTGGACGAGCCTACCGGCTCGATGGTCGTCGATATCGGCGGCGGTACAAGCGAGGTAGCCGTTATCTCGCTCGGCGACATAGTGACCGCCTGCTCGGTAAGAGTCGCGGGAGATAAGCTCGACGAGGCTATCTCGACCTACATCAAAAAGACTTACAATCTTCTCATAGGCGACAGAACCGCCGAGGAGATCAAAATTACGATCGGCTCAGCCTATCCCTACGACGACGAGAAGGATATGCTCGTCAAGGGACGCTCGCTTGAGTCGGGACTGCCCAAGGATATTACAATTACCGCCGAGGAGATCCGCGACGCTCTCGCGGACTCGCTGATGGTTATTGTTGAGGCGATCAAAAACACTCTCGAAAAAACACCGCCTGAGCTCTCAGCCGATATTATTGATCACGGTATTATGCTCACAGGCGGCGGCGCGATGCTCAGAGGACTTGACGAGCTCGTAATGCAGGAGACGGGTATGCCCGTTCACGTTGCCGAAAGACCTCTTGACTGCGTAGTTGAGGGCGCGGGTAAGCGTCTCGGCGGAGTCAGGGAGTATAAGCATAACAGAGAGTAAGTAAGCGATAAACGGTAAGCGATAAGTGGTAAGTTGGTTTTTGAAACATTGGCTTGCCACTTTCTCTATCTTATATTATAAGAGTGGTAATCAAAATGAGAGATTTTTTTGCCGATAAAAACAGAAGAATACTTGCCATAGCTCTCGCGGTTGTGATTTTTGTCGCGGTTATGGGCGCGATGGGCAACCCGTGGGTTTCCTCGGCGTTCAATTATATGACCAAGGGACTCTCGAGCGTCAGCGCCGCTGTCACCTCCGCGGCTGACGAAAAGACCTACGACGAGCTTGTTGAGGAGAATAAGAAGCTCAGCAAGGAGGCGGCAGATCTGCGTACTCAGCTTGTGGATTACTACGACCTCAAGGATGAAAACGCAAGACTCTGGAAATACTATAACATCACAAAGTCAAATCCCGATTTTCAGATTTTGCCCGCGAACGTAATCAGGCGCGACTCAAACGACGAGTTCTATTCCTTTACGATCGACGCGGGTACAAATTCCGGTATTGAGCTGCAGGATCCCGTCATTACGGAAAACGGGCTGATCGGCTTTGTTTCTTCAGTCAACGCGGCTTCAGGCAAGGTTACGACTGTGCTTTCTCCCGATTTTCAGGCGGGAGCTCTCGCGAAGAAAACCTCGGACAACGGTATCGTTACGGGTAACTCGTCCTACAGCGATCAAGGCTTGACTACCCTCGCCAAGATTGACGCGGCGGCGAAGATTCAGAAGGGCGATATCGTCGTTTCCTCGGGAATCGGCGGAATTTATCCCGCGAATTTAATTGTCGGCAAGGTCAGAGAGCTGCGTATTGACGAGTATGACGCGACTAAATTCGCTGTCGTCGAGCCCTATGAGGATATAAAAAAGGTCACTGACGTTGTAGTCCTCACCGACTTTAAGAACAAGGGAGAGGTCAAGCAGGCGGCTACCGGGGAGGCTCGCTGATGGAAAGACGCTTCACGGTTTTCAGGTTTATCGCCTACTCGCTTGAGCTGCTGCTTCTGTTCGTTTTGCAGACAACGCCGTCTCTTTTGCCTGAAATCTACGGCGGAAAACCGCTTCTGATGATACCTGCGGTAATGACTATCGCGTTTATGGAGGAGCAGATTCCCGCTATGTTCTTCGGACTTGCGGGCGGAGCTCTGCTTGATTTCGGCTACAGCGATACCCTCGGCTACTACACGATTATGCTCACGATAATCTGCTTTGTGATTAGCTTTATATTCCGCGACTATATGGTGGTGAGTTTTCTCAACGCTATGGGCTTTACCGCGCTTATAACAGCCGCGCTCGTGAGCTTGTATTTCATTTTCTTCATCGCTCTCGCCGGTAAGGGCGGACTGATGTATTACGTTTCGCATTATATCTCGAGAATTGTATACACGATCGTGTGTACGGTTCCGCTTTACTTTATCAATAAATTTTTGTTCAGAAATCTTATGGATTTTTAAATTTCTTCATCAAACTCAAGAAACTAAGGAAGGAAGTGATAATTATGCTGCCTAACGCAGAAAAAGATCGTGAGATCAAGGAAAAACGCTTTATAAACAAAAGAATAAGCATCTGCATAATTATCACGCTCGTGATCTTCCTTGCGTTTGGCGTGAGGCTGTTCTTCTGGCAGATCGTCGAGGGCAAGGAATACGCCCAGCTCGCCGACAACTCCACCGCCTACACCGTCACTACCGACGCTACCCGCGGCGAGATACTCGACTGCAACGGTCAGGGCGTCGCGGTCAACCGCACGGGCTATCAGATCGTTCTCGACAAGCTCTACATCGACTCGGATAAGCTCAACGGGATAATCCTATCCCTCATTGATTTGATGAAAACCCGTGACGAAGAATGGATCGACAACCTGCCGATCGAGCTCAATCAGTCGGGCGGCTACAGATTTAAAAAGGACGATACCGACGAGATTAAAACGCTTAAATCAGAGGATTTCCTCGACCTGAAAAGCTCCGATTCGGCGGATAAATGTATCGCTGAGCTCGCCGACAGATACGATATTAAGGGAATAAAGGACGAGAAAAAGCTCAGAAATCTGCTTTCCGTCCGTTACAATATGGAGCGCAACCTCTACTCGAACACCACGCCGTATATCTTCGCCAAGAACATAAGCACCGATATGGTAGCGATCATCAGCGAGAATATGCAGGGCGTAGGCGGCGTCGATGTTCAGACCTATCTTACGCGATACAACCCTCTGGGAACGCTTATGCCTCACCTTGTAGGCGCGCTCGGCACCATCAATCAGGAGGAGTATGAGCAGAAGCAGAAGGAGGGCAAGGACTACGGCTTTAACGATTATATCGGAAAGTTCGGTCTGGAGCTTTCCTACGAGGATGAGCTCAAGGGCGCCGGAGGCGAGAGAATCGTTCAGAAGGACTCCGACGGTAATGTTACAAAGGTTGTTCAGAGCGTTGACGCCAAGCCCGGCAACACGCTCTACCTGACGATCGACAGCAAGTTGCAGAAAATCGCGGTACGCTCGCTTGAGTCTCAGGTCAAGGCGGCGCGCGCCTTCGGTGAATCAGAGGCGTCCTACAAGGGCGAGGGACAGGGCGAGGACTGTAAGACAGGCGCTGTCGTAATGCTCGACGTCAGGGATTTCTCTGTACTAGCGTCGGCGAGTTATCCGACCTATGATATAAACAGATACTCAAAGTACGGCAAATATTACATCAAGCTCGCTACCGACAAGACCGCTCCGATGTATAACCGAGCCTTTGTCGGCTCATTCGCGCCCGGCTCAACCTACAAGCCCTGCGTTGCGGCGGCGGCTCTTGAGGAGGGCATAATCGACCCGTACACCACGATAACCTGTACTCAGAAGTACGACTACTATCCGTCTAACCCCGTAGCCTGTATGCATATGCACGGCGCGATCGACCTCAACACCGCCATTACAAAGAGCTGTAATTACTACTTCGCGGAGGTCGGCAGACTGCTCGGAATCAACACGATGTACCTTTATTCCGAGAAATTCGGTCTCGGTGAAAAGACAGGCGTAGAAGTAAACGAGTCCAACGGCTTCCTCGCGGGACGTGACAGTCGTGTATGGCAGGACGGTAACACCGTTCAGGCGGCAATCGGTCAGTCTGACAACGCCTTTACGCCGCTGCAGCTCGCGACCTACACCGCGACTATCGCCAACAACGGTAAGCGTCTGCGCACGCATATGGTCAAGGAGATCCGTAATTATGAGCGTACAAAGACGGTCTATAAATACAATACAAAAAAGCCCGAGGTCATAGATACCTCAGGCGTTTCACAGCATAACCTCGATATTGTTCAGCGCGCTATGCGCAACGTATGCGCGTCCGAGTCGGGTACGGCTTACTCGATCTTCGGCAATTACAAGGTGCCTGTCGCCGCCAAGACAGGTACAGCCGAGAACTCGGGCTCAGACCATACGGTGTTCATCTGCTACGCTCCCTTTGACAAGCCCGAGGTAGCGGTTGCCGTCGTGCTTGAAAACGGCGCGCACGGTAAATACAGTATGACTGTCGCCAAAAACCTGCTCGACGGATATTTTTCAAAAACAAAATCAGAATAAGAAAAAACGAAAACTCCGAGCTTTGCGGTAAGCTCGGAGTTCTCAGTTCTAAAAAGAAAATGAGGGGTACAAATATTTGTAAGTCTCTAAGTCGACTTACAAGAGGAGGGTAGAACTTGCACCGAACAGTTGCGGTCTATCCGGTACGACTATATTAAAACACCCTAATATGACGGTTGTGTGAAAATCGACTGAATAGTTGATGAAAAAATAGAGCTATAAAATGACAAAAAATAATATTTGTACATTTTAAAACAAATGTTTTGACAAACGGGCGCATATATGTTATCATACATATATACTTAATGCGAGGTGTCCCTTATGAAACCGTTAACAAAAAAACAGCAGGCAGTTTATGATTATCTGGTCGAGTGCTCGGAGCAGAGCAGAGTTCCCTCGGTGCGCGAAATCTGCGCGGACGTCGGACTCAAATCGACCTCTACGGCTCACCTTTATCTCAAGGCGCTTGAGGAGCACGGTCTGATCGAGCGTGACGCGGGACTCAACCGCTGTATCCGCGTTGTAGGCGAGGTATCGGCAAAAAGCGTGCCTGTTCTCGGCAAGGTCGCGGCGGGCAATCCGATTGTCGCGATCGAGGACGTTGAGTTTTATATCCCCGTTGACAAGTCTTTGAGCAGGGGCAAGGAGCTTTTCGCGCTGAGAGTTCAGGGCGAGAGTATGCTTAAC
>CACYDB010000092.1 GCA_902773035.1 uncultured Ruminococcus sp.
GGATTTTAAATCAATCGCGATATACTGTTTTTCAGCCATAAAACCGCCTCCTTTGAACCTATGTTCGTATTATAACATAATCGAACGTAAGTTTCAATAGGAAGGCAATAATTTTTATAATATTTTTTAGACAGCATAAGAAAACTATTACAAAGCTTTTTTCGGGCACGCCTTAGCGCATTCAAAGCAAAGAATACACTCGGTTCCGTTCCTGCGTTTTCTTGAATTATCTGTCATATCGACATCCATCGGACAAGCCTTTTTGCACTTGCCGCAGGACACGCATTTGCTTTTGTCGCACTTGATTCTGAAAAGCGCAAAGTAGCTCATAGGCTTTAAGAAAACGGTGACAGGACAGACATATTTGCAAAACGCGCGGTTATCCTTAAACACAAACGCCAGAACGATGCCGACAACATAATACAGAACATTTCCGATGATAAACGCCCAGAACATAATCTGCTCCAGATTGCCCGCGTGAGCCAAGAACAAGGCTGCGACAAAAATAAACGACGCGACAAAAGTGATGTAACGTATCCAACCGAGCTTTTTTCGAGGCTGCCGCGGTATTTTATACGGCAGAAAATCAAGTACCATCGCTGTCCAGCACGCGTATCCGCACCAGCCTCTTCCGAAAATCAGCGGACCGAATATCTTGGCAACAGCGTAATGGATCGTAGCCGCCTCAAATACTCCGGTAAAAAGATAGTACCAAAAGCCTTCGATTTGCATATTCTCGTTGCTGAAAACGCCCAGATATACGAGCATATAAAGTCCTACCAAAAGCTGAGTGATCCGTCTTGCATACTTATATTTTTTTATATACAAAAACAGTCCCAGCGAAACAGAAAAGCCTATGTAACTGAAATTTAACAGATAGAATATATTTCCTGACGTCAGCCACAGAGTCACGGCGACGATCTCAAAAACCGTCAACATTACAACAGGCAATAATAATTTTTTCATTTAATTCTCTCCTGAATTTTCAAAGCTGTCATCAACCCTTTGTACAGGAAATCACCCAGTCAATAAAGCTCTCTATGCCGTCGCCGTTATTGCGTTCGGCGAGCTCGTGACCGCGCGCCCAGACAGTCTCAAAGTCCACGCTTTCAACTCCGTCGAAGGCGTTAAGCGCAAGGCTGAGATCAATCTCGGTCGTCAGGGAATTTGTGTTCTGCTCAATTCCCGAGCGGATACGCCAGCGTTTCGCGACGTTTGCCGTTTTATATCCCTCGCGGCTCTCCATCAAAAAGTAGAGCGGCGAATACATATTTACTCTCTGCTCAACGGTATATCCGAGCGCGTCCTTCTTTTTGAGGTCGGACTTGTAATCGGCGGCGTATTTGCTGTCGAGCCCGGTCAGCACATCACAGAGGATTTTATCGAAATGAGCGCGCTTACCGTCGCCGTAGCCGAAGAGATTATTCTGCCCCTCAGGCTGATCAAAGCCCGTGACCTGATCCGAAGCCTGCTTGCAAGCCTTCGCGAAATCGGCGATACTCGTGACAGTTGCGGTATTGGTGGCTTTATCGTAGCTTATCCACTTTTTATCCCTGTTCATATCGTAGACATATTCACCCGCGGCTTTAGCGTCGCCCAGGTCGGCAAGGTAGTTATTGAGCGACTGCTCGATCACGCCCTTGACGTAGTCGTAGTAGCTGCCCGCCTGATAAATACCCTTATCCGACTCGGTCAGGGTCAGCTTATTGCCGTCGCTGTCAACAAAGCCCGCGCTGTTGACATACTTCGCGAACGCTTCCGCGAGCTTATCGGACATCTTCTTTTCCTCGGCGCTCCTACCCTTACGCGTACAGCCCATCATCCATTCGTACTCGGCGTTGGCGGTATCGACGCTCGTGACGGGACACCACGACATTGAGCCTGAAACGGAGTCCGAGACGCCCTCAACGGCGCCGATTTTTTTAAGGTACGGCTCATACATTTCGCTGTCGCCCGAGGCTCCGAGCAAGACCGACTGCGCTCCGCCGCCGCTCATACCGAAGGTAAATATTTTTTCGGCGTCGCCCGGGCACACATCATTACTATACCTCAGATAACGCACAGCGGCTTTGAGGTCGCAGACTCCCGAGGGAGCTCCCTCGTTGATACCTCGGCAGCCTGAGAACACATACACAATACCCTTGGCGGTGAACTCCCCGATTCCGCCCATTTCCAGCCCCATCTCAACGGTGTCCTCGGTCATAGCCTCGGCGGCAAAATAGCCCGGGGTCTCGACGACCATAGCGATGGGCGCGTCAGCGGCTGTAAAACCGTTGACCTTGGCTTTATTATCGAGCTTGCAGGAATAGGTGCCGTCCTTATTCTTTTTGGCGTCCATATAGGCGGCAGGCACGAAGTACGCGAGCTTCTCATATTTCTCGTCGGCGGGAGTCTCGCAGTAAGAGATACCGAGCTGATAGTACAAGTCCTTTTGCTTATTAAAGCGCCACTTGCTCATATCCGTCTTGGGAAGCTTTGTGACGGGAGAGGCGGCAGTAGTCTGAGGCGCGGAGGTATCGGCGGTGTTATTGGTTTGACTGCTGCACCCCGACAGTGAAACCGCGGCGATGGCGGCGACGATCAATGTTGACAAAATCAGTTTAACTCTCATAATTTGATCTCCAAGCAAGTAAGTTTAAGTCGCATTAATTCAGGACATTTCACAATCATTATATTAAATGAGGAAGTAAAAAGCAAGTTTTTTACCTTGAGTAGATAGATTGATAAAGAGAAATTCCGAATTTATCAAATGATATTCGCTTCGCGAATGAAGAATGAAATCGCTTGCGCGATGATATTTGCTTGCGCGAGTGGGAATGATATTCGCCGTTGGCGAATGAAGAATGAAATTTGCCTGCGGCAAATGATATTTGCGTTGCAAATAAATAAAAGCTCCCTTTCGGGAGCTTTTTGACTTTAATATACAACAACCGGCATACCGTAGTAGGACTTGGCGTAGACCTTGGCTACCGCTGAGAGCGGCGTGTTTACGCAGCCGTGAGAGCCGTTGTACTTGTAGATTCCTCCGCCGTAGGACGAGCGCCACGTACTGTCGTGGATACCCTGTCCGCTGTATGTAAAGCCGAGCCAGTAATTAACCTTAGTCTCCCAGCGCGAGCTGCCGTAGGAGCCCTTGAGGATAGCGGGAGATTTGCGGCTGATCACGCGGTGGAAGCCCTTGGTTGTAGCTCTGTCGCCGACGTTGCCCGTTACAACGGGAGTCGTGACGTAGGGCTTGTTGTCAACGTACATCTTGAGCGTCTGAGTCGCGATATTGACCTGCACCCAGGTGCCGCTGAGTCCGCCCTTGACGTAGGGAACCTTGACGTTCGTCGAGGCTGACATCTTAGTCCACTTACTCTTGTAGGTCTTGCCGTCGTAGTCGCGAACCGCGCGCACGGAATAGTTGTAAATCGTGCTGTGCTTGAGCTTTTTATCGGTGTAGGAGCGACCTGTTACAGTCGCGATTTTCTTTTTATTTCTGCGAAGCTCATATCTCTGAGCGCCGCTCGCCTTATCCCACTTGATCTTGATTGAGTTCAGAGTGGTCTTAGCCGTCGTAAAGCCCGTGGGCTTCTTCATTCCCGTGAGCGCCTCAACCGTCTCGGGATCACTCGTCGAGAAGAGCTTGCCGCTCGAGCGGTTAGCCTCGACCTTGTACTGATAAACGGTACCCGCGCTGAGCTTCGTATCCTTGAAGCGAGCCTTGGTCACAGTCGTGATCTTCTTGAACGCGCCTATCCTGCCGCCTTCATTTTCCTTGGCTCTGTAGACGGTATAGGAAGTCGCCTTGGAGTTTTTCTTCCACTTGATCGTAATTGTGTCCGCCTTATTGGTTGTCTTATTATTGTCAGTCTTAGTCTTTTCAGTCTTGTTCTTCTTATTATCCTTGTCAGTCTTTTTAGCCTTATTCTTCTTATTATTCTTCTTATTTTTGCTGTTCTTCTTATTCTTACTGTTCTTGCTGTCCTTATTCTTCTTATTATCCTTCTTATCCGCGTTAAAGACGTGAAGGTTTTTGATAGCCTCGGGCTTGGTCATCAGCGCGATTTCCGCTGAGTCGTTCTTGGAGTCATAACCGAGCACGCTTCTGACGGGCTCAACAACGTATCTGTAGCACACGGCGGGCTGGACGCTGTCGGTAAAGGAATTTGCGGTTACCAGCTTATAAAACTCCACGCCGCCGAGACCGTTTTCATTCTCCTCCGCGCGATAGATTTTGTATGCTGTGACGTTAGCGCTTTTATCCCACGAGAGAGAAACGGTATCGGTGCCGATTTTAGTGACCTTGAGTCCTCTGAGCGCCTCGGGGATTATGTAAGGCTTGATGTCGGGGTCGGTGGACGGAATGATGTGCGTAGCCGTAGTCGCGCCTGTCAACGCCTGAGACGAGTCAGGCTGACTATGAACGACCGTAGCCGCGACAGCCTTATTGTTGCCGCCTGAGGCTGTGGAGGCGATAACCACGCAAGTACCCGCGATCGCCGAAACTACAAGCAGCGATACACCCGCGGTGACGAGCTTCTTTTTTCTGTTATCCTGCATTATATTCACCTCTAAAAAAGTCTGCCGTGAAGCCGCAGACCTTGTGAGAAACTAAGTTTGATTGATTTGTTCTGATTATACTTATACAAATCGCTTGTACATTATACTAAAAGCGCGGGGCAAAAGTCAATGATTTATCGAAAAAACAGCATTTTTACCAAGAGATTTCAAATATACAGGAATTTTGGTGACAGAGTTGTCACTTTTTGATGAACGCGTAAAGAAGCCGGGCGACCGCTTATCGCCTTGATAAACAGTACGCCCGGCAGAGCTTTCATATTGTCAGTTCATAAGAACAGGCTCGTCGGCAAAGGAGTTCTCGGTTGAACAAATCATAATTTTGTAATCGTCGCGCATATACTCTTTAAAAAAGTATGTTTTGCCGTTGTAGCTCACCGTGTTATCGGGCGAGCTTATGTCGATTTTTTTGGAGGCAAAGTGGAACCCCTCGCCTATGCACTTGATGAAAGCTTCCTTTTTAGTCCAGAGAGTAAAGAACATATCGCACTTATCGCGCGCGGAGCGGAGCTTGTCCATCTCATTTTCGCAGAAAACGATCCTGCCCACGCGCA
>CACYDB010000093.1 GCA_902773035.1 uncultured Ruminococcus sp.
AATCCTTGACGGTACCGTCGTCGTAGGTGCCCTTATCCGCCTTTGAGCGCGTCTGAACTCCGCGCGGTTTAAGACTTACGTTCTCGGCAATCTCATCTAAGATGAGGTTACCGAGTTTATTTGAGTCGCTGTAGAGCTTTGTATACTTTGTAATACAAACCGTCGTGCCCTTTTCCGTTGAGCCGAGCTGACCCGTAAGCTTATTGCACTGGATACCGACATACAAATCCGCGTTCTTTGAATTGGCGAAGGAGATTCTTGCTTTTTCACAGTCGCCGAAGGATGTTATCTTATCGGGACAGCCGCCGTCTCTGCGCGTCATATAAACCTTTACGTCCTTGTACATATTAAGACGCTCGGCGCACACCTCGGCAATAGTGAGGTTTACGTCCTGCTCGTTGAGTCCGAGCTCGCTGTGGTCGGCGGTATGGACTTCACTGTCATACTGAGGGTCGAGCACTACGACCTTGGTTTTACTGTTTTTTTTTACTTTTGCCTGAGTTGAAGGCTGAGTCGCGGGCTGAGTAGGAGTTGTCGGAGCCTTGAGCTCTTCCTTTTCGTACAGCTTGTACGCCTTGATTCTTCCCTTCTTGTATCTCATCCATCTGTCCTTGATGATCATACCCTTTTCGTACTCGCCCGTCTTGCCGTTTTTCAGCGTAAGCTCAACAAGCTTGCCGTCTCTCAGACTGTAGATATGGCGCGTCTCGGCGCTTTTATCCGCGAGAGAGCCGTTGCCCCTGGCGATAAAGTAAACGTACTTTGATTTCTGAGCCTGCACATAGCCGTGCTGGAGCGGCATATCGCTGATCATGGTTTTCTTGCCCGTTTCGTTATCCCAGAGGTATACTCCGCTCTGACCGACTTTGCCCTCACAGTAAACGAGCGACTGCTGAGACGCAGAGAGATATACGAGCGGCAGAGAGTTGTCGGGGAATTTCTTGGTCTGTCTTACCGAGCCGTTTTCATAGGCGCGGAAGCTGTGGTCGTAATTAAAGGTTTCCCTTACGCCGCCCTTGATAGTCGACGCCCAGAACGCAGGGATAGAGGAGCTGTCGCTGTAATCTTCGCACAGGGCGGACTCGACGATCTTAATGTCCTGAGTGCCCGGATTGGAGAGATCCATAGCGTAAAGACCGTCGTTCTCATTCGAGCTGTTATTGTAGTTATAGAAAAGTTTGTCTGACTTTACGATGATGTTTTTGAGGGAGCTTCTGCGTCTGACAAGCTGCGCCTTTTTCATTGAATAGCTGTATACGTTCTCGCCCGAGGTCTTTTTGACCTGCTGACCCGTGAAGTATACAAGACCGTTGCAGTAGCCGAGAAGCTTGAACAACGAGTTGTCAAAGACCGCGATCTTCTTGAACATAGTTCCGTCAGTGCGGACGCAGAAAAGCTGAGTCTGTGATCTGAGCTTCTTGCCCTCGGGATCATTCTCGTCCTCGTAAACTGTGTAGAAAACCATATCGCCGTTTGTCATAAAGCTGGTGATATAGTGGTTGCGTACGATTGCGCGGGGCTTTAAGGTTTTGATGCTCTTCTGGATGAAGATACCCCTCTTGCTCTTGAAGATATACTTGCCCTTCAAGGCTCCCGCGACCTCGAAGGTCTTAAAGCCGTTATTTTTCTCCTTGACCGTTTCGATAATCGCCGCTCTTTCCTCTGAGGGAGAGGTTGTTTCGATTATACCCTGATAACTCGCGCACGAGGGCAGGAGGCATGCTCCCGCGAGTATAACCAACGCCAATAATAAACTTTTAATTTTCATAATTATCACATCTGCTTAGTTTTATTTTCGGAAAAATCCTTTAATATAATACCATTAGTTTCGGTTTTTTTCAACATCAACGTGAAAAAAACGCTTCACATTGTTTCGATCGCTCTCATTATCGGGGCGAGAACCTGCTTTTTGCGGCTCACAACGCCCGGGAGAACTACGCTTGTTTCCGACGGCTCGGGCTCAAAGGCGGCAGTGACGATCGTTTTTGCTCCCTGACCGACAAAGAGAAGCTCGGTGCTTTCCTCGATAATATCGGTCAGCATTAAGAACAGCATATCGGAGCCTGATTTCGGAAGAAGGCTCTCCATATACGGCAGAAGCTTTGACTTTACCTTTTCAAGCTCGCGGCGGCTGACGGACGTTACCTGAGAAACAGTCACCTTGTACTGCTCCGCGCTGAACTGCTTGCAGTCGATATGGAAAATCTCGTCGGGAGTCTTTCTGCCAAGTCTTGAGCCCGCGTTGAACATAGCCTTGGCGTATTCCGTAACGTCTATGCCCGCGATACTCGCGAGGAAACGCGCTGTGCTCTCGTCAAGCGGAGTGCAGGTCGGCGAGCGGAACATCAGTGTGTCGGAGATAATAGCCGAGCACAGAAGTCCCGCGATCGTCGGCGGGATCGTGATATTGTTCTCGCCGAACATCATAGATATGATAGTCGCGGTACAGCCGAGGGGCTGGTTGCGGAAGTAGATCGGGTTCATGGTTTCCACGGAGTCGATCCTGTGGTGGTCGATAACCTCGATGACCTCGGCGGAGCGGATTCCGTCTACCGCCTGTCCCTTTTCGTTGTGGTCTACGAGGATAACCTTCTGTCTGTCGATATCGAGAAGATTACGCTGTGAAATAAGACCGACGTAGCGGTTGTTGTCGAGAATCGGGAAATATCTTATACGCAGCTTTGAAACTGTCGCCTTGACGTCGGAAACAAGATCGTCGGCGTTGAAGGTTATGAGGTTTTCGCTGCGCATAATGTGACCTACGGGAACAGCCTGATTGATAAGCTTGGCGCAGGTGTAGGTGTCGAGCGGAGATACAATTACCGTACAGCCTGACTCGGAGGCGATTTTCGCGATAGTTTTGGAGACCTTGGCGCCCAATCCTATTACGATACAGCCCGCGTTCATCTCGATGGCGCAGAGCTGGGACTCGTAACGGTTGCCGAGGAGCACCATATCGTGCTCGTCGATGTAGTCCTCCATAACGTCGGGATTAGCCGCCGCCACGACGACCTTGCCCTTTGAGAAGCACGCCTCGGGATCGCCGACTACGATTTCACCCTGAAGGGTATCGGCGATATTTTTGTAGGGTGTATTAGCCTGAGAGAGCGCCGACGGATCCTGATCCTCCATATAAAATCTCGCCTGATCGCCGAGGGTGAGGATACCCTTGATATGACGGTGCTCGGAGAGGATCGGAACTGTCTGGATATTATGGTCGCGCATATGCTCCCAAGCGCGTTTCAGGGAAATTTGAGGACTGATTCCCTCGATCTCACGGAACTGGACGTCGGAAATCCTCGGCTCCAGCGACTCGATCAGGCGCGGAGACTCTACGCCGAATTTTTCCAGAACAAACTTTGTCTCGCTGTTAAGCTCGCCCGCGCGGCAGGGAATATACTCCTCGTCCGAGAGTCTGCTTTTCAGATACGCGTAGGATATCGCGGAACAGATTGAGTCAGTATCGGGGTTTTTGTGTCCGATTACGATATTCGACTTCATAATTAACCTCCCTGTAGGATTAGTTTTTGATTTTTGCGGTTTCGGGTACGTGACTGACTATATATTCAAACACAAAATCGAAGTCCTCGTCACATACGTAGACCTGATTTTTGCTCAACGTCTGATTGACCTTGATGAGATTGCGCCGCCTGAACGCCTTGACGCTTTTTACGCGGCTGAAATCCGTGGACATAACGGTACGAGTCGCGGCAAGTCCAGCTCCCGCGGCCGAAGGTCTGCCCGCCATAGCTCCCACAGCGGCTGCCAATGCGCCGATTTTCTTAGCTTTTTTCGCCTGAGAGGGCGTCTGGGAGTGAATTACGCCGTTTTCGTCGAGCGTGAAGTCAACGATGTACTTGCCGCCCATTATCGCGGCGTAAAGCAGGTACGCGAGGACTGTCAGAACGGTCATTCCTATTATAAAATATCCGAGGAACTTAGCGGTTTCGAGCATTCTGTCGGGCTTAAAGCCCCATTCGGCTATGTCGAATATGATTACGAAGCAGAAAATTCCGAGGATCACGAAGAAAAGAATCTTCCACACAAGCAGGAAAATCGACGGATTTCTGAGTATTTTCATTTCATATGTCCAACGGTATTTGCCGTCGGGACACAGTGTTACGTTTTTCATATTTACCTCTTGAGATAATGCTGGTTTTATTGTATCAAAAGGAGGAAAGAATTTCAATACAAATAACAGAAAAACCGTCCTCAAACGAGAACGGTTTTACGTCGGATATTAAAACTTCATATCGTACCAGAGCAAAAAGGCGTAAATCGCGTAGATTCTGCCCCAGAACTGATCCTCGCCGAGCAGGTAGCTTGACCAGAGCTTTTCTAATTCCTGCTGATTGAAGAACTTCTTTGAGGTCTCGCCGAAGAGCTTTTCCTCAATCGGCTTATGATAACGCTCATCCTTGAGCCACTCGCGTACAGGCACGGGGAAGCCTACTTTCTTGCGGAACGCGGCTTCATACGGAAGCTTGCTGCTCGCTGCCTTGCGGAAAACGCACTTGTTCTGACCCTCGGCAAACTGATACGAGGACGGGATTTTTCTCGCGACGTTAAAGAGTCTTAAATCGCTGAACGGTGTGTGAAGCTCAACGCCGCAGGCTGTGCTTGTGCGGTCGGTGTTGAGATAGATGTCGCCCTCGAGCCAGAGGGAAATATCGACCGTCAGCTTTTTGGCGAGCGCGTCCTTGCCCTGAACCTCCTGCCAGATCTCAGAAACGGGCTCCTCGACCCTGACGCTCTCGTCAAAGTCGAGCATCAGCGACTTGATAAATTCCTTTGACATAATGTGAGAACAGGTGAGATATGTCCAGTCGTCAGGAATTTCACGCTTATGGGCGTTGTAGCCGCCGAAGAATTCATCTATTCCCTCGCCTGAATATACGACCTTCGCGTGCTCGCGAACCGCCTTACATCCGATTGAAAAGGCTACCGCTGAGGCGTCGCCGAGCGGCTGTCCCATTTTATCAATGACCGTGGGGATACGCTCGAAGTACTCCTGCGGCGTAATCGTCTTTACGTTGAAGCCCTTGCCGAGATACTCGGCTGTCTCGCGCGCGAGACCTGACTCGTCAAAGCCCGATTCCTCGTAGCCTACCGTATTCGCGCTGACGGCGTCGCTCGCCGCTAAAAGATAGGATGAGTCAACTCCGCCTGAGAGGAAGCTCTCCTTGTAGGGAAGCTCGGTATCGCCGCGCTCTTCGTCAAGGATCTCCTCGACGACAGCCTCGATTTCCTTGGCGAACTCGTCGGCAGTCTTGCTGTTGTCGGGCTCAAAGACAGGCTTCCAGTAGCGTACAACCTTCGCTTCGCTGCCATCCCACTCTACATAATGACCGGGCATAAGCTTGAAGACGTTCTGATAGAACGTCTCCTCCCCTATCGGATAGCCGTAAAAAAGATACTGCTGGAGCATACGCATATTGAGGCGTTTTTCAACGCGGGGATCGGCGGCGAGCTCGTTGATGTCGCCTGAGCAGAGGAAATCGCCGTCCGCGACGGTGTAGAACATCTGCTTCTGACCTACGTGATCTCTGACGCAGTAGAGCTTGCCTGTTTCATTATCGAGCAGAGCAAAGGCGAACATACCGTAGAGATGGTCTGTCATCTTTATTCCCCATTTTTCATACGCTTTAGTGAGGATTTGTTCCTCGCGTTCCTCACGGCTGAGCGGCAGACTTATGCCGAGCTGTGAGCAGAGAGTCTTGAAATTGCGGATATAACCGCTGAAATATTTAATCTGAGCTTTGTTCATAGGATTCCCTCCGTGTTGAATTATGTTGAAATTATAACATTTTGATTCGTTTCAGTCAACTTTTATCTGCGAATACAATTATACATTCTAGGAGACTGTAAATCAACATAAATTGCATTAAATCAGAGATAAACTTTCATTTTTTGTTTATTTTTCCATATTTCAATCTGATAAATAAAAACTTCTGCAAGAACTATAAAGAAAATTGCAATTTTCTATTGACAAGAGTATAAAGACGGTTTATACTGACATCATTGAAAATAAAACCATTATTAATGAAACACAAAGGAGATTTTACTTATGTGCGGAATTGTTGGATATGTAGGACCGCGCGACTGCTCGGATGTGCTCGTAGCGGCGCTTACTAAGCTTGAATACAGAGGCTATGACTCGGCGGGTATCGCCGTGTTTGAAAACGGGAAAATCGAGGTTGCCAAGTCAAAGGGCAGGCTCGCGGATCTCGTAGCCAAAATGGATAAGGAGGGTAAGCCTCAGGGTCACGCCGGTATCGGTCATACACGCTGGGCTACTCACGGCGAGCCGTCGGACGTCAACTCTCACCCTCACTCCGGCAGACGCGTTACTATCGTTCACAACGGCATCATCGAGAACTACAAGGAAATCAAGCAGTTCCTGATCGAGAATGACCGCACCGAGTTCCTCAGCGATACAGACACCGAGGTTGTCGCTCAGCTGCTCGACTTTTACTACAACGGCAATCCGGTCAAAGCTATCCGCAAGGTGCTCCACGAAATCAGAGGTTCATTCGCGCTCGGAATCGTATTTGCCGACAGACCTGAAACCGTCTACGCTGTACGCTGTGAGAGTCCGCTGATCGTCGGTCAGGGTAAGGGCGAGGCGTTCATCGCTTCCGACGTTCCCGCTATCATCAAGTACACCAAGGATTATTATCTGCTCGACCACGGCGAGATCGCCGTACTCAAAAACGGCTCTGCCACCTTCTGCGACTTACACGGAAGAATGGTCGAGAAGGAGCTCAAGACTGCCGACTGGGATGAGGACAGCGCTGAGAAGGGCGGCTATCCTCACTTTATGATCAAGGAGATCCATGAACAGCCTACAGCCGTCAAAACTACAATCACTCCGAGAATCGAGGACGGTATGCCCAACCTCTCGGAATGCGGCATAACTCCCGAAACACTCAAAAACGTCAACAATATATTTATCGTTGCCTGCGGTACCGCTATGCACGCCGGAATGGTAGGCAAATACGTAATAGAAAAGCTCGCCAGAGTTTCGGTCACGGTGGATATCGCCTCGGAGTTCCGTTACCGTGATCCGCTGATCAACGACAACGACCTTGTTATCATCATCAGCCAGTCGGGAGAGACCGCCGACTCAAAGGCAGTGCTCAATCTCGTAAAGGGTACGGGCGCGAAAACTCTCGCGATCGTAAACGTTAAGGGAAGCTCTATAGCGCGTGAAGCCGATATGGTAATCTACACCCACGCGGGTCCCGAGATCGCCGTCGCCTCAACAAAGGCGTATATGGTGCAGCTC
>CACYDB010000094.1 GCA_902773035.1 uncultured Ruminococcus sp.
AAAAAGGAGAAATAAAAATGAAAATTCTTAAAGCAGCAATCGTAATCATTCTCACAATCATCATCGCCTCAAGCTGCGCGGCAATCGCGGGCGCTGCGGTAGAGGAAATCACAAAATCAATCACAGTAACTCAGTACAAATCCAAGACAGTCTCAGTCAAGGACACAGCCGACGGCGACTTCTCAATTTACGGCAAGGTCACAAAGGGCGATAAAAAAGCTGTCAAGGTTGAGTTTGACAGCTGGAAGGGCAACACCTCTCTTTTTTTTAGCGTAACGGGCAAAAAGACCACAGGAAAAAAGCCCGTAACCGTCAGCTTCATCAAGAAAAACACAGAAACAGGCGCAACCACAGTCTTAAAGACAATCAAGGTCACTGTCAAAAAGCCCTCTCAGACAAAGTTCAAGACTATCAAGCTCTCTAAGGGCAAGAACCTCGTCGGAGCGTTAAAGACAAGAGGCTTCACCGAGCTCTATAAGCTCAAAATCAAGAACAATAAAATCGCAAAGTTCGCGGGTCTTAACTCCACGACTTTCGACGACACCTATTCTCTTATGTCCTTCAACGCGTATAAGAAGGGCACAACAAAGGCTGACGTTTACGTTAAGGACGTTAAGGTCGGCACAGTCAAAATCAAGGTCGGTAATTACAAGCCCTATTTTGACACAAAGAACCACACCATCACAATGAAGTATAACTCTCACGGCAGAGCCGCCGACTACTATCCCTCAGACATCACCGATTATCTGAGAAACTACAACTATTCCCATGTCGAAAAGCTCACCTTCAAGACAAACACAAAGTACATCACATACAAAAAGAACGCCCTCTACCCCTTCGCCGTAAAAAAGACAGGCAAAACATCAATCACCGTTCTCGACGGCAAAAAGAAGCTCGCGACAGTCAAAGTAAAGATTGTCAAGGGCACAATGGCTGAGGTTTATGAAAACAACCTCGGCGGCGACAGCGACGCCGACTTCCTCAACTATGAAAACTATCTCCCCGTAACCAACGGCGACGGAACCTTTAATATTTTCAAGGAAATCGACAGCATTGTTCTCAACAACAAGGGCAAGGACACAAGCTTCTCAGAGAAGGACTACACAATCACCTACAGCACAAAGGATACGGACTACATCAGCGTAGACAACAGCGGCGTAGTTCACGCGACCTCAAAGGCGCTCGAAGCTGACTCGGTAACAGTCGACTACACAATCAAGTTCGCCGACAACTCAAAGTTCAAAGGCGTATTTACGCTCTATATTTACTAAAGCCAAAGGCGGAGAGTTCACCTCTCCGCCGTTTTTAAAACTTTTTTTATTTTTTTGAAACTTTTTCGCAGTTCGGTGACACTGCTATAGTGAAAGAACTTCAACAAAACAAAAAGGAGAAATAAAAATGAAAATTCTTAAATCAGCAATCGCAATCATTATGACAATCATCATCGCGGCAAGCTGCGCTGCAATCGCAGGCGCGGCTGTAAAGGAAACCACAAAGTCAATTACAGTAACTCAGAACAAAGACAAGACAATCAAAATCAAGGACAACTCCAAATACGACGGCAAATATTACGTCAAGGTCACAAAAGGCGACAAAAAAGCCGTCGAGGTGGACTTTACCGGTTGGGAGGGAGACAAAGCTCTTTTTTGCATAACGGGCAGAGAAATCACAAAAAAGCCTGTTACCGTCAAAATCATCAGAAAAAGCTATCACACAGGCAAGAAAACAACTTTTAAAACTCTCAAGGTAACAGTCAAAAAGGCAGAGCAGAAGAGATTCAGAACAATTAAGCTCAGCATTGGCAAGAACCTCACAGGCGTACTCAACAGAAACGGCTTTGTCGAGCACTACAAGCTCAAAATTAAGGACACATCTATCGTAAAGGTCAAGCACATATCAGAGATTTATGACACCCTGACCTTCGACACCTTTAAGGCAGGCACAACCGAAGCCGACGTTTACGTAAGAAAAACAAAGGTCGGCACAGTCAAAATCAAGGTCGGCGACTACAAGCCCTACCTCAGCCTCAAGGACAACACACTCACACTCAAGTACAGCAATCACGGCAGAGCCAAGCAGCCGGAAGAAATGAACCTTGTAAACTTAAACGCGGACCTCTACGAGAATCTCACCTACAAGACCGACAGCGAATACTTTGACTGCAACATGGACAGCGAATATCTCTTCACAACAAAGAAAACAGGCAAAACAACTCTCACAATCCTCAACGGCAAAGAGGAAATCGGAACCTTTGATGTAAACATCGTTGAGGCAAAGATGGCTGAGGTTTACGAAAATAACCGCTACGGCGACGGCGACAGCGACAACCTCTACTACGGAAACAACCTTTCCGTTTCAAACAAAAGCAAAACCTTCAATCTTTTCACCAAGATTAACAACGTTGTCCTCAACAACAAGAGCAAGGGCACAAGCTTCAAGAAGAGCGACTACAAAATCACCTACAGCACAAAGGACACAAAGTACATAAAGGTTAGCAAGAAGGGCGTTGTCACCGTAAAGAAGAACGCGGCAAAGAAGGGTACTGTATCAATCAAATACACAATCAAGTTTGCCGACAAATCAAAATACACAGACAATATTAACATTGTTATTGAATAACACAAAGGCGGAGAGTCACCTCTCCGCCTTAATGTACAGTCGAAATCTTCAATTTCGGGGGATAAAACTTCCTGTTTATCCAAAAACAAGAATCAACTCTCCCCTGATTATTTAATCTTAAGCTTGATTGTCGCTTCACAATAAACTTTTTTCGATAGGTAAACGCCTTCGTCCACCTTTTTCTGCGCGCTCATTTTCAGCTTGATTTTATATGTGCCCTTCTTATACTTTCCCTTTTTAACAGTGAGCGTACCCTTTTTAGACACAGAAATCTTCTTAACCAGCTTTTTATTGGTTCCCTTTTTTACGAGCTTATATCTGACCTTTCCCCATTTACTGCCGAGAACTTTAAGCGTTACCTTCTGATTTTTCTTTTTGAGCTTTGAGGCTTTAACATTATAGACAGTCTTTTTGTTCACATATGTCTTTATTTCCTTAGCTTTTTCCGTATCCTCGGGATACTTAACCTTTTCATCCTTTGGGGGATAAGCCTTAATGTAAGCGTTCGTCAGAATCGAATAGATTGCGTTTTCATCTATATTTCTCTTTTGGCTTTTAACATAACCGTAGATTTTTTCTACCTGATTAGTTGTTGTGATATTAAACTTTGGATATGCATTTGCCAGAGCGTCAACCGCGTTTATGGATTCATTATTATAATAAACTAAAATCCAGTCGCCGATAACCTCCTCGCCCGTCTCATTGGGGCAGAGCTTGGACCCGATGACGTTGCCGGTTGAAGTAATAGCAAGGTGAGGACCGTAATCAGAGCTATTATTAGCCCACACTGCCTCGAAAACTTTCCTATTGCTGTCAATCTGGTTGCCTGTTAACTTAACCGTGCCGCCTACGCAAGCCTTAGAGAAGGTTGTATCGTAGGTCTGAACGCCTGTGTTAGCGCTGAAGATAACACAGTAATCCTTGCCGGACTGAAGTCCGCCCTCAACTGTTGTTGAGTTGTCAAGAACTGAAAGGTCATACTCGTAGATGTTACCGTCAACCTTCTTACAAGCTTCCTTCCTTGACTGCCAGGGGAAGAAGGAATCTCCGCCTCTCTCCCAGATGTGACAGTAGATGATTGAATAGTTGCTCCACTCGGAAGCGTCGAACCTGATACAATTGGACGCGGCATATACAGGCGCCGCCGCAAGCGAGCCTAAAATTATCATAACGCAAAGAGTTAAACAAACCGATAATTTAACCATTCTTTTCATAAAATCGCCTCCGCTGAATTTATGTATATATTTTATCACAATTCATATCCGCCCGCAATCCAAAAAATACCCCTCCGTTTTGTGCTATTTGCACAACGAAGGGGCTATTTGTTTACGGCTTAAACCTCTTGAATGTCTGGTCGTTCATTATAAGCTTGCCCGCCTTGATATTGTAATCCATCTTACCCTTGACCTCGCCGCCGTAGCTGTACACGGTGTTGAGCACGCCCTTCTCGGCGGAATATGTATACGCGGTTTCCATACTGATGTTGTTCGAGTACATTATTCCGTCGCCGCCGAAGTAGTAAATCTGCTTCTCCTCGCTCTTCCACCAGCCCAGCAAGTCCTCGTCGATCTTCGTCTCCTTGGGAGGCTCGGGGATAATGCTGTAGTCCTTTTGCTTCTTGAGCACGGTAGTTTTCTTATTGAGCGTCAAGGTCATCGTCTTGCCGCCGTCCGAGAGCTCATAGCTGTACACGCCGTTGAGTCCGAGCATAAACGAAACGCCCAGAGTCTTTGACTTCTCGTCAAGACGCAGGCTCGTAAAGTCGCCCTCGTTGTCCATAGCCATCTCAGCCAGACCGTCGTTGCGGAAGATGAAGCTCAGATAATCTATCCCCTCGATCTGCCACGTACCGTAAATCTCGCTGTCGCCCTCAACAAAGCTGTGCAGGTATTTCTCGAGCTCAGTGCTTTTCTCAGCCTTAGCCTCAGTCGCGGCGGTCGTAGCGGGAGCTGTAGTTTCCTGAGTATTGTTCGCGCAACCTCCCGTAATAATCGCCGTTGCCGCCGTAATAACAGTTAAAATAACAGATATTTTTTTCATAACAAAAACCTTTCCTTACGCCCAAACGCAAATGAGCAATCTTTTCCGTATAATATTGTATATTATACACGCTTTAGCTGTCAACGGAAAAAATAAAAAACTTAAAAAATTTTCTGTCTTTTACTTGCGATTTGCGTTCGATTTTGATATAATAATGGGTAAATTAAAGAAAAGGGGATGGCTAAATTGTTAAACCAAAAATAAAAAAAAAAATTCGGCAAGCAGGGTATAACTTTTGACGACGTGCTTCTTATTCCGGGCGAATCGAACGTAGAACCCCGAAACGTATGCGTTGAAACAAATCTGACAAAGAAAATCCACCTCAACACTCCGATTATGACAGCGGCTATGGATACCGTAACCGAAACCGCGATGGCAATCGCGATCGCGCGTGAGGGCGGCATCGGAATTATCCACAAGAATATGAGCATTGAGGCTCAGGCGGATATGGTAGACCGCGTAAAGCGCTCCGAGAACGGCGTCATCGTCAACCCGTTCTACCTTTCACCCGACAGTACAGTCGGCGACGCGGACGCTCTTATGTCAAAGTACAAGATAAGCGGCGTGCCGATTTGTGAGAACGGCAGACTCGTAGGCATTATCACCAACCGTGATATGCGCTTTATGAAGCCCGAGATGTTCTCCGCGAAAATCTCTGAGGTAATGACTAAGGAGGAGCTCGTAACAGCTCCCGTAGGCACAACTCTCGAGCAGGCGCAGGAAATCCTCCGCCAGCACAGAATCGAGAAGCTCCCTATCACCGACAGCAACGGTGTGCTCAAGGGACTTATCACAATCAAGGATATCGAAAAATCAGTCCAGTATCCGAACTCGGCGCGTGACGAAGGCGGCAGACTCCTCTGCGGAGCGGCTATCGGCGGCACACCCGACGTTCTCGACAGAGTCGCTGCTCTGATCGAGGCGGGAGTGGACGTATGCTGTCTTGACTCGGCTCACGGTCACAACAGCAACATCATAAATTCAGTTAAGAAGGTTAAGCAGGCGTATCCCGACCTCCAGCTCATCGCGGGCAACATCGCGACCGCTGAGGCTGCCGAGGCTCTCATCGACGCGGGCGCCGACGCTGTCAAGGTAGGTATAGGCCCCGGCTCGATCTGCACGACCAGAATCGTCGCGGGTATCGGCGTACCTCAGATCACCGCGATCTATGACGCGGCATGCGCGGCGTCTAAGCACGGTATTCCCGTAATCGCCGACGGCGGTATCAAGTACAGCGGCGACATCGTCAAGGCTCTCGCCGCGGGCGGCAGCGTATGTATGGTAGGCTCGCTCGTAGCGGGCTGTGAGGAAAGCCCGGGAGAGAACGAGATCTTCCAGGGACGTCAGTTCAAGACCTACAGAGGAATGGGCTCGCTCGGAGCTATGGGACAGGGCAGCTCAGACCGTTACTTCCAGGCGGCGAACAAGAAGTTCGTCCCCGAGGGCGTCGAGGGACGCGTACCCTACAAGGGAATGCTCTCCGACACTATCTATCAGATGATGGGCGGACTCCGCGCGGGTATGGGTTACACAGGCTGCGCGACAATCGAGGAGCTTCACTCCAAGGCGAGATTCGTCAGGATCTCCGCGTCCTCACTCAGAGAGAGTCACCCCCACGACATCCAGATCACCAAGGAATCCCCGAACTATTCCTACAACGTATAATAACCAAAGCCTGCCGACTTCGGCAGGCTTTCCTTATTCGCAAAGCAAATAATATCATTTAACAAAACAGCCGACTCTTTCGAGCCGGCTGTGGCTTTATGCCGATACAATATTAAATCTCACAAGCAGAGAAGGGTCTGCTTTTATCACACTTAAAAACCTTCTCGCAGAACCAATCGGCTTATTTGTTCCGGCTTCCCATGCTTCAACCGTTTTAACCGATACACCCATAACCTCGGCAAAGGTCATCTGCGTCATACCGAAGCTCAGTCGGATTTCCTTGATTTCATCAGCGTCAAACTCCGGTGCGGGATTGACCGTACATTTTGCCGTACGGGCGTTGATTTTTCCCTTCTGATATTCAACCGCCTCATTAAGTCCCTGTAAGATACTCTCATAAACGCTCATAATTCTCAACTCCTGTCTATAGTATTCTCCAAAAGCTTAACAAGCTTTCTGATCTCATTCTTTTCGCTTTTGGAAAGATTATCTTTTTCATCTTTAGAATATGCCGTAATCAAGAAAATTCTCTCATATACTGCAAAATCCACATAACAAACTCTTGCGCTCGAGCTTTTTCCTCTGCCTTCAAAAGCCACTCTTATTTTACGCAATCCGCCTGTTCCCTGTATTATGTCACCCTTGTGAGGATTAACTGTTAATTCTTCCTGTAACGTTTTTAGCTCTTTATCTCCAAGCGATAACTCTTTCCACCTTTTATCAAACTCAGGGAGCATTATAAATTCCCTTGTCATATCCTCACTTCCTTGTCTTTATTATACCCTATTAAATAGGGTTTGTCAACGCTTTTCGTTCGCACGAATATCATTAATAACAACAGCCGACTCTCACGAGCCGGCTGTTTTCAGTCTATATACTCAATTTCTCCGATTCTGTCCTTATTCATTTTCGCCCATTTGTCCGCGTATGAGCCTTTATAGACTCTGACTGTTTTCGCGTCGCAAAATTCAGAGTAAATCTTCCTGACATTTCTTCCGATTGTCAGAGTTTTTCCGCAGTACTCAACAATCGTATTTGCTATATACTTAACGCTGTCGGGAACGGTATAAACCTTGTTATATCCAGACGGAATCTTAAGCAGCCACTCCTTGTTTTTGCTGTACAGAATCCCGTCCTCAGAGCTGAAATTTGGGTTATCTTCGTCTACGGTAATACTGTTGATCCGTCCTCCTTTTATATCATATCCGCCCTCTCCGTCGTTATATAAAGATGTAGTACTAAGCGCGCAATTGCTTATATCTGTAACGCTCTCGGGAATTTTTAAATCAACGCTGTATTCCTTCGGCATATCACTCAGAAAACCGTCTTGCGTGTATTCATCATAAGGGTTATCACAATCAGTGACAAATCCGCTGAGCTTGAGCACAGGCTTACCGTCAAGGGTTTCGGGTATTTCAAGAGTGAAATTCTTATCTTTATACTTTTTCTTATCAAACAGGAAACGGTTGATACAAACCCCGTCCTTAAAATCCGAAATCATATATTCTCCGGACTTCCTGATATTATCATTGAAATTAGAGTAATAATTGACTGCGAGAGAGTCCTCGTCAATAGCGGGCCAGGAGTATCCATCCTCAGATTCCTCATACACAAACATCGGGTCAACATCTTTTTTTATATCAAAATCCTCATTTATTCCACTCGTATTTGCATATTGCAAAAACTCAAGAAAGTCGTAGTACCCGTAATAACCTATTCCCTCATACTCCGTACACTTTTTATACGCGTCAAACTCAGCATTGATAATATAGCTTTTCTCAGCCGAGGTCGAAGCGATAGTTTCTGTATGTTCAGCCACCTGTCCGCACCCTCCGAGAGTTACCAAAGCCAATACCGCGGCAAAAATTTTATTGGTTTTCATTATCATCAACCCCCTCTATTAATATAGACGAAAGAAACAGCAAAATCTATACCAAAATTTCTAAAATTTTTTATTTTTCACTATAGTAGTGTCATTTTTCAAGAAAAAAGTTTCAGATTTTATAAAAAATTCGCCCCGCGAATATCATTTGATATAAAATCAGCCGACTCTCACGAGCCGGCTGTAATTATTTTATTAAGCTGTTATGCCTGATCTGAGTTTATCAGGTAGCGTCCTCAAAGCTTGCGAGCTTCTCGAGGTGAGCGTACTTCTTCTCAGCGTAGCCCTCAGCCTTAGTGAAGA
>CACYDB010000095.1 GCA_902773035.1 uncultured Ruminococcus sp.
CTCGCCTGCCTCGGTTGAAGCCGCGGACTTTTTCTGAACACCGAGAATTTCAAAGTTTTTGAACTCGTTGCCGATACCGAACTCGGTCGTATCCTCAGCGTCGCGAGTAAAGGTTGCCGCGAGATTGATTGTTGTACCGCTTCCCGTTGTATAGACAGGAGAGGGAGCAAACTTCGCCGTCAGGGTAGCATCCTCGCTGATGCTCTGATAGCTGAGAGCGGCGGCTGAGGAATAGAGAGTATCGCCGTTGTACCAGCCTGCGCAGTAATAGCCTTCGTCGGCAATTGCGGTGATCGCGCCTGTGTTGTCGGCAGAGGGATAGAATGATACCGCTCCGCCGGTGGAGATACTGATTGAACCGCCTTCTACAAAATTTGCGGTGTGCTCGTCAAAAATAGAGATTTTGGCGTTGTTGGGAACAGAAATAGGAGAGGGTATATCAACAATATTGCCTGCCTCGAACGCGTTGCCGAAGGTACCGTTGTTCATCACGACCTTGCCGTTCTCACCGACTTTGATCGTGAGCTTTGGGGACACAACCGCGCCCGCGGTTACGGGAGCCATAACGAACAGGCTCATTACCATCAGTGCCGCGAGGATGATACTCAGCGGTCTTTTTAAAACATTTTTCATAAAAGTCCTCCTGAAAAACCATTATTTTACATCTACCATTATATATAGTTGCGCGAGCTTAGTCAATAATTCCGTTTATTTTTCATCGGAAGAAAGAAAAAGCAAGGCGCCGTATGACGCCTTGCCTGATAATATTATGCGTTTTATCCTACCAGCGCGCTCCAGTCAACAGAGCAGTTGTTAAAGGTTATGCCCGATCCGTTGGTGTAGTCCGCGTAGTAGATGTTTCCTCGTGAATCCTTGAGGTAGAACTTAACCGCAACGCCGTATGCGCCGATATTGTTGACCGAGAAGGTGATGTATTTATAATCCTTCTCCGCCGCGTACTCGCCGTACTCGCCGCTTACGTTATTGTTTGTATTCTTACAGTTGAACTTATTCTTCGCGGTGCTGTATGTTACGTCAGCGATATTCTGACGAGCGTTGCTGAGATCGTTGCCCGCGACGGCAATAAAGCCGTACTCCTCAGCGTCCTGAACAGCTTCGTTGCTCAGAGCGGCGATGAAGCGTACAGATCTGTTTGTATCGGAAGAAGCCTTCTTGGTCTGAACGCCGAGAATTTCAAGATTCTTGAATACGCTGCCGATTTGGAAGTCAGCGGTATCGTCGCTGTTACGTGTAAAGGTCTCGTTGAGGTCGATAGCCTTTCCGTCGGTGGTTACATAAGTTTTCGCGGGGATCGCGACCTTCTGAGTGTCCTCGTAGGTCACGCCGTCGATCACAGCGCTCGCGGTGTAAGTGATCTCGCCTTCATCGTCCTGAGTCGGATATGTCGTGATCTCGGAGGTTACCGTCGCGTCGGCGGATTTCGTACATCCGCAGTCTGAGCAGGTAACGCTTACAGCTGCCGCGCCGTAGTCGGAAGCCCATTCAAATACAGCGTTTTCCGTACTCATTGTATGATAATCTCCGATAAACACTGCGGTGTAGGTTACGTCGCCTGTCACGGTCGGCAGATCATCTGCGCCGAGGATGTAGGTGGTTGCGCCGTCGTCCCATGCCGCTAAGGTGTAGTGCATACTATCGTCAGCAGCCCTTGTGGGAGCCTCGCCGTCATAGCTCGGGGTTGAGCCTGCGGCTAAGCCTGTGTCTGTTTCAAGAACATCGCCGTTCCAGTTCTTCCATGTGACGGTGTAAGCGGGAGCAAACTTCGCGGTCAGGGTAGTATCCTCGCTGATGCTCTGATAGCTGAGAGCGGCGGCTGAGGAATAGAGAGTATCGCCGTTGTACCAGCCTGCGAATACGCAGCCGACGTCAGGAGTCGCGGTGATAATGCCTGTGTTGTCAGCGGAGGGATACACAGAAAACGTTGAGCCGCCAAGGGTATATAAAGAAGCGTCGTTTGAAAAAGTGATCGACTCGCCGTTGGCTACCACCATTGTAACGTCGGGATCAACAGATATATCCTCACTAAACTCTGTAATCCAGTTCGGATCCACTGCGTTTCCGATAACGCCGCCGTTCATCACGACCTTGCCGTTCTCACCGACTTTGATCGTGAGCTTTGGGGACACAACTGCGCCCGAAGTTACGGGAGCCATAACGAACAGGCTCATTACCATCAGTGCCGCCAGTAAGATACTGAGCGGTCTTTTTAAAACACTTTTCATAAAAGTCCTCCTTTTTAGAATTATAAATATACGTATATCATTGTAGCACTTTCAATATATTACGTCAATTATTATAGTTTTCCGATGTGGCAATATCGGCACATATTAAGAAAAAGCGCCCCTTAAATCAATAAGGGGCGCAAATTTATCCGAGGAATTACGTGAATGAGCTGAAATCGAATGTGATGTTCTCTTTGAACTTATTTGTCGGGTTCTGAGGATTAACCTGAGAATCGCAA
>CACYDB010000096.1 GCA_902773035.1 uncultured Ruminococcus sp.
CCGTTGTCAATCAGTCCATCCTCGTCAGTAACCTTACCGTTGTTCCTGCCGTCCATAATGTCCGATACATTTTCGGAAACTCCTGTCACAGCGTCGGTAACAGCCTGCTCAGCGTCCTGAGCCATCTGACATCCTGAGAACACCGTCGCCGCGAGTACGGCAAGTACAGCCGCCGCTAATAGTTTTTTCATATAAATCACACCTATATAGTAAAAAATTACCGTCCCATAAGGAACGGTAATATTATTTGTATAATAAATTGTTTTATTCTTCTTTATCTTTAAATTTATCGAGCAAATCATCAATTTTATAGGAAGCGATAACCTCATCGTCCAAAAACTCGGAGAGAATAAAGGTACCGTCCTCGTCAAGAGATATTCCCTTGCCCTGCTTTTTGCCGTTTTCATAATGACCAAGGAAGATAAAATTACCCTCATTGTCAAAACGCGCGCCTATTCCGTCGGGATTATTCATATTCCATTTGCCGATATGAGACGTGCCGTCTGAGGAACGGAAGCCGACTCCGAAACCGTCGCGGTAATTATCCTTCCAGTTACCGATAAAGTTAACCTTGCGGTTCTTATAGTAAAACGTTCCGAAACCGTTGCGCTTATCACGCTTATAATATCCCTCGTAAGCCGTATTGCCCTCACCTGTAACCGTTCTGCCGTAGCCGTTGCGCCTGTTTTCCTCGTCAAGAGAGCCGTAATAGCTGTAGGTCTCGCTTCCGACCTTGAGGATAGAATCCGGCTGACCGTCCTCCTGAGGTATTTCCTCGGGAATATCGGTTTTATCAGGCTCCTCGGGCTTTAAGGGCTCGTTGAACTGACGGTTGCTGACCGCGTGGAAGGGCTTACCGTTTTCATCATCAAGATACTCTACGCCCCTGATGTCAAAGGTCGTGTTAAGATTGCGGTTGAGATTAAAATCGACCGTATCAAATGAAAAACCGCCTAAGTTGTTGACGGAATCATCGTGAATAACCGTCTTTGAAATAAACTTGTTATTAGGAACAGAGTTAAAAAACAGAAATCCGCTGTCTGTAAAAGCCAGTACAGAATAATCGCTCTCCTCGGGCATAGTTTCCTTTGGATAAAGATAGGACTGAACAATGCTGTCGGCTGAATTATGGATCTTAACTATTACGTCCTTCTCATCAATAACGGACGGATAAAGCACATACTCGATGTTCTTCATATTGTCGTCAAGATACTCGGATTTCAGCCAGATATGATTATTGTTAAAATAATGACGCTTAAAGATTCTTCCGTTGTCACCGTAAGTATTAACGCGGTAGCAGTCCTTATCAACAACCTCGGCATACTGGTGGACAACGCCGTTTTTGTTGACCTTCCAGCTGATCGGAGAACCATCGGTAAGATTATACACAAAGGAGAATTCATCATTACCGAGATACTGAACGGAGCGGTTAACCTGCGTCTCACGGTCGCTGTTGAAAAAATTCGCCCTTACGCCCGCGAGAAAATCATCGGTAAAATCAAGAACATCATATTTATCAAATGTCAATCCAAAATACAAAATACCATTCATAATCCAAACCTATAAACAAGCAGTGAGAAATTATCTGCCACATAAAAAGGCACAACATACTCACATACATTGTGCCTGAAAAAACTCAAAAATCAGATAGAAATTGTCTTGGCGATTTCATAGAGGTGTTTGTTGAACACTCTGGGCATATCAAGAGCCTCGGAGATATCATAATCAACGATCTTACCCTGCTTAACCGCAACTACGCGGTTGCCGATATTCTCAGCGAGCAGATCAACAGCCTTATGACCCATAAGCGAAGCGACAACTCTGTCTCTGACAGTCGGTGAACCGCCGCGCTGTACGTGACCGAGGATAGTAGCTCTGGTCTCGATTCCGAGACGGCGCTCAATATACTTTGATAAATCAACTACGCCGCCGACGCCCTCGGCTACGATAATGATAAAGTGCTTTTTGCCTGTTTTCTGTGTATCAACAATACGCGCGATAACGTCCTTCTCGATATCATACGCAACCTCGGGAACGAGGATTGACGTAGCTCCGCAGGCGATACCTACCTGTAAGGCGATATCTCCGCAGCGTCTGCCCATAACCTCAACGATTGAGCAGCGGTCATGTGACTGAGCTGTATCACGGATTTTATCTATCATCTGAATAGCAGTATTCATAGCGGTATCAAAACCGATAGTATACTCGGAGCAAGCGATATCGTTATCAATTGTACCGGGAACGCCGATACAGTTAACACCCGCGTTTGTAAGAGCTCTGGCTCCGGCGAATGAACCGTCGCCGCCGATTACTACTACGCCGCTGATTCCCAGCTCCTGACAGTGCTTAGCGGCTTTTTTCTGACCTGCGAGTGTTTTAAACTCCTCGCTTCTCGCGGTATAAAGCATAGTACCGCCGTTGCCGATAATATCGGAAACAGAACGGAGATTCAACTGCTCAACATCACCGTTGAGAAGTCCGTTATATCCGCGGTATACTCCGTAAACATCAATTCCCTTGGCGATCGCGGAACGTACAACAGCTCTGATTGCCGCGTTCATTCCCGGCGCGTCGCCGCCGCTGGTCAATACTGCGATTTTTTTCTTACCCATAATATAGTACCTCCTTAAGAGATTTATTCATATTTAAAGCTATTATACAACAACAGCGAAAAAAACACAATAGAAATACGACATTTTTTCGGTAATTATCCATAATAAAGCCGAATTATTTGAAATACATATACACCTGACACGTCAGCATTCCGTTGTACAGCTTACGTCTTTTATCCGCTTTTCTTCCGAAAACACGCTCAAAATCATCATCAGGGCTTATAATAGTATAACTCTTGCCCTTTTCGCGAACAAACTTCTCCCCCATAATCTTATAAAGCTTTTCGGCTTCGTTTACGTCAAGAAGCCTTTCACCATACGGCGGATTGGTGATTATCGTTTCAAAATCACTATGAAACTCAAAATCTCTTATATCACGTTTAATGAATTTGATTCTGTCGGACACACCTGCTTTACGGGCGTTCTCACGAGAGATTTCAAGCGCTTCATCATCTATATCATAACCGATAGCTTCAAATGAGCAATCGCGGTTCTCAAGCTCCCTCGCACGCTCACGCTCTTTTTCCCAAACAGAGCCGTGAATCTGCGACCAGCCTTCAGCGGAAAACGTCCTGTTTATTCCTGGGGCAATACGCAGAGCCTTCATAGCGGCTTCAATCAAAATCGTTCCGCTTCCGCACATTGTATCTACAACAAAATGATTTGGTCTTACTCTCGCGAGGTCAACCATAGCGGCGGCGAGTGTTTCCTTTATCGGCGCGTCGTTGGAATTAGCGCGGTAGCCGCGCTTGTGAAGTCCCTGACCCGAAGTATCAAGCAGGATGCTGACCTTATCGTTTATAATCAAAAACTGAATCTGATGAACAGCTCCGCTTTCCTCAAACCAAGACTGAGAGTATTTTGATGAAAGCCTGTCTACAACAGCCTTTTTTATGATCTTCTGGCAATTACTTACGGAATGAAGCTTTGAGTTAAGACAGTTACCCTTTACGGGAAATGAGTCGTACTTTGAAATATAATTCTCCCAAGGAATTAAATGTACATTATCAAAAAGCTCATCAAAGCTTTCGGCGTTAAATTCGGACAAAAGGATCTGAATCCTCTCACAATAGCGCGACAAAAGATTCGCCCTCGCCATTGTATTATAATCGCCGTCAAAAAGCACACGTCCGTTCTCGGCGCGTACATTTTCAAAGCCGTAAAATTTTAAGTCATTGGCGCATATCCCTTCAAGACCTAAAAGGCAAGGCGCGCAAAAAGTCATTTTTTCCATATTTTCAAACCAAAAGGGCTGTCGTAGGACAGCCCCGTAATTATTTTCTTGAACTGTTTCCGCGGCGGCTGTAGCCTCTGGACTCTCCGCCGGCTCGTTTTAAATCGGACATCTTATCCTCGCTGGTTCTCTTGAACATTGACATCATATCCTCAAAGGACGAGGGCGAGTCAGACTGAGCGCTCTGCCACTCATAGCTTCCCGGGCTTGTGACAGGAGGAGCGGGCTTATACGGCTTACGCTGCTTAGGCTTAGGCTTCTGAGTATTCTGAGACTTGCCGGGCTTAGGCTGAGTCTGCTTTATCGACAAAGCTACCTTGCCCTTGTCGCAGGATATAACCTTAGCCTTTACCGTATCGCCGACCTTCAGAAAATCATTAATATCATTGACGTAGGTCTGCGAAACCTCGGAAATATGTACCATTCCCGTACCGCCGCCGTTTATATCAATGAAAGCTCCGAATTTGGTGATCCCCGAAACCTTACCCTCAACAATTGTGTTTAATTCAATGCTCATTGTACGCCCCATTTTAATCTCCGGATACGTTGATAAATACACGCTCTCCGTTTTTAACAAAGTCAAGATCCTCTCTCGCGATATTCTCAATATAATCGCTCAAGTCGTCACCTTTATAATTCTTAACCTTCTTAAGATAGTTGCTCTCTATCTCAACTATTTTAAGCTGGTCGTTAATGCTTTTAAGCTCCTCGCGTCTGGAGTTGATTTCAATACTCTGATTGATAATGGTGAATGAAGCGTAAATAATGAACGCGAAGCCTGCGACCGCCAGTAACCAGAATTTTTTACTGCGCTTTTTCCGCGGCTTTTTTACTTCTTCTATTTCCCCTTTTTCCTTTACCTCGGGGCTCTTTTTTGTCTTGTTTTCTTCCATTTTCTATTACCTTCGTTAATTTTTTAACAAATACCGCTAATCTATTTTTTATATTATACAGCAACAAACAGCATTTTTTCAATAGTTTTTTTAAGATTTTTTTGAAAATCAAAATAATTGGGAAAATAATAACATCCGATAATCGCCGAAAAGTCATAAAATAAACAAAAAAACCAATAATTTCGCCGAAAATCACAAAAAATCTCACTCTTCCCTCTATGAAAACTACGCAGAAAAAGTAGCTCAAAAGGGCGCAAATCAGCATAAAAGTCAGGTCGCAAACGAAATAGGCGGACTTGGAGGTGACACCGAGCTTGTGGAAGAGGCGAAAGGGCTCGTATAAAATGCCGAAAAACATACCGAAGAGAATCGAATACAGAAAGGCTGTGAAAAGCTCTGTCAGCGTAAATTCCATTAAGAGAACAGCCTCTGCACAAAGCTTTTTTCACGCTTGTTGTGAACATATTGCAGCGAGTCCACGACTCCCTCGACGTCCACCTCGCCGGAGTCAAGGCTGAGCTTGCTTATATGAAGCTTTGAGCCGCGGATTATTAAGTTGCCGAGAGACGTAACAGCGGAAATCATTTCCTCGTTAAAGCCTAAAACATCCTCCACTCCCGTAAGGCAGAGCTTTCGCCTGTTATCAAGCGTAAGTAAATGCGGTTTGTTAGTTTTATTTTCCATAGTAAAATCCTCCATAATAGAATATATGGAGGATCCGGGTAAATTATGTCGCGGTTTCGTACATTGAAGCGGCGTTATCCTTTGTCGCGTGCTCGTTGAGCTCAGTCACACGAATCTTGAGCTGACGCGCGCCGAGAGAAATCTCAATAATATCGCCGACCTTGACCTGATATGAAGCGCGGGCGACCTTGCCGTTGACGATTATTCTGCCCGCGTCGCATGCTTCGTTGGCGACGGTGCGGCGCTTGATTATACGAGATACCTTTAGATATTTGTCGAGTCTCATAGTAAATCCTTCCAATCCTTTATAAAAGTAAAAGAGCTGTCTTGATGACAGCTCAGAAACTCAGAACGTGATTACTTGTTTACAGCGTCCTTGAAAGCCTTACCTGCCTTGAAAGCAGGAACCTTAGAAGCGGCAATCTCGATCTTGTTACCTGTTCTCGGATCAACACCTGTGCGAGCGTTTCTCTGACGCTGCTCAAATGTACCAAAGCCTACGAGCTGAACCTTATCGCCTGCTGCGATAGCGTCTACGATTGTGTCTACTGTAGCAGTAACAGCAGCCTCAGCGTCTTTCTTAGAAATACCGCTTGCCTCTGCAACTGCAGCAATTAACTCTGTTTTGTTCATAGTTTGTTCCTCCAAAAAAATTATTTCTTAACTTCTTCCCAAAGGGAATCAAGTTTTAAGACTGACGCCGTGTTTATGTCGATGCCACGCTCCTCACAGAGCTTTTCCATCGCGGTAAAACGGCTTGTGAATTTATCGCAGGCGTCATAGAGAGCTTTCTCTGAATCTACCCCGATAAGTCTGGCGACATTGACTACGGAGAAAAGCAAATCTCCGAGTTCCTCAGATTTCTGAGCATCACTGCCGCTTTTTATGGCTTCGTTAAGTTCGGATGTTTCTTCCTTTACTTTAGCGAGAGCTCCGGAGTAATCATCCCAATCGAAGCCTACCTTTGAAGCCTTCTGCTGAATCTTCGCGGCTCTCATAAGTGACGGGAGCGCGCGGGAAACACTCAGCATTGCTTCGGACTGCTTTTTCTGAGATTTTGTTTTCATCTTGACGCTGTTCCAGCTGTCGAGCGCCTCGGCGCTGTTCTCAGCCTTAACGTCTCCGAAAACGTGAGGATGTCTTATTACAAGTTTATGACAAACATCATGGATAACATCATCAATGTCAAAGGCTCCGTCCTCGGCAGCCATCTCGCTGTGGAAAACAACCTGAAGAAGAACGTCCCCAAGCTCCTCTTTCATAAGCTCGTTATCCTTATTGTCGATAGCTTCTATAACCTCATAGGTTTCCTCTATGAAATTTGAACGGATACTTTCGTGAGTCTGGACTCTGTCCCAGGGACAGCCGTCGGGAGCTCTGAGAAATTTCATAATCTCAACCAAGTCGTTAAAATCGTATTTCTCCTTTTTGGTGAAATCCAAAATAAATGCCTCCCTAAAACCTCAGAAGTCGCGTTAACATTGGTATTTTACCCTATTAAGTGATATTTTTCAAGTATAGTTACAATTTTTTTACCTTTAGGCAAGTATTTAAGCTCATTACGGGTAAATGTCTTTAAAATTAACAAGAATGTAATATAAATAATGCCCGCGCAGACTACGCTCGCGGCTATAGCGAACAGAATCGGAATAAGTTTCGAGAACAGCATATAGGTGAAATACGCCGTTATCGCGCATAAAACAGCGGAAATAAGCGGTTTTAAAACCGTCGATACAAAGTCCGGCATTACGCCTGAATGCTTAACCAGCAGATACATACCTACGGCGAGCATAAAGGTGTAAGCGATAAGCGAGCCTACGGAACCGCCCTGGATATTGATTGAAACAACTCTTACAAAAAGCCATGTTGTAGCGACCTTGATAATGATGCCCGCTGTATAAAGCTTTAGCGGAAGGTCAACTCTGCCTATACCCTGGAGCATACTGCAGAGAGGTACTACGCAGGCTATAACAATAGCCGTAAAGCCCATAACCTTGAGCACCTGAGCTCCGATAATTACCTGAACGTTGCTGGCGTAGACTATATCCATAATCGGATCAGCCAGAGCTGTAAGACCGAGTCCCGCCGGAAGCGTAAAGAGCATAGTGAGTCTGAGAACCGTCTCAATTGAGGTTTTGAGCTCTTTTTTGTCACCCTTTGTCCACGCGCTCGCTACGTTAGGCATAGCGGCGGTGCCGAACGCCTGAGTAACCGCGGTAACAAGCTGCATAAGCGGTAAAGCCGCTCCGTAACAGCCCCAGAGAGCTGTATGGATAGTCTTGGATTTGAGCTGATTGATAAGCTCTACGCCCATATCCTTGTACTGCTTAACGATCTCCATACCGTTTGTATCGGCAAGGCTGAACAGAACGTTCTGGATTACAGCCGAGTCAACAAGAGTACCGATATTCATAACAAGAGCAGTAAGACCTATGGGGATAGCTGTCTTGAACATTCGCTTGAAGGTTTCTTTTTTTGAACGGGCTTCAACAGAGGTTTTGTAATATTCCTCGGGAATACCGTCGCCGCCCAGCTTATACCTCAATAAAAGGAATAAGAAGCACGCGAGACTTCCAAGAACGATTCCCGCTATAGCTCCCGCGACAGAGAACGACATAATCGTATACATCGCGTCAAGCTCTGAGTCAGCGCCTGAAAAGGTCAGACCGAATACAGTGCCCGAAGCCTTATACTCGTCTCCGCCGATTTTCATAATGATATAGGCTATACCGAGACCGAACACAAGCTTGGAGCCTGCTTCGATAATCTCCGAAACAGCGGTCGGAACCATATTACGCTGGCCCTCAAAGTATCCGCGATAAATAGATACAAGACAGCCGAACAGAATCGCCGGGGAAAGCATAAGCATAGCGTACAGCGAATACGGAGATTTGATTACATTGATATAGAAAAAGCTCGAGCAGAACATTATAAGGAAGCAAACCGTACCCGTTATAGCGAAGAACGGAATTGAAACCTTATGTATCTGCTTTACGTCTTTATAGCGCTTCTGAGCGATACTTTCAGAAATAAGCCTTGAAACCGCGATAGGAAAGCCCGCGGTCGCGATAGTAAACAGCGGGATATATATCTCATACGCGTTGCTGTAAAGTCCCGTACCTATGGCGGCGTATTCGTCGCCGAAATAGGCGTAAAGATTACTGATAAGGATCTTATCGAGAAAGCCGAGAACCTTTACAATAATCATACTGAGAGTCATAACCGCCGCGCCCTTAAGGAAGGTTTGCGAGGCGTTTGATTTCGCGTTTTCAATAGCGTTATATTTTTTTGCCACTAAAATCACCTAATTTTCCGCACGCGGAAGCCGCGTGCGGAGTTAATTCAGAATTATTATTATTCAGCAGTCTCAGGCTCTGACGCCTCAACAGCTACGCCGCAAAGAGCGCAGAATTTTGCGTCGGCGGGAAGCTCCGCGCCGCACGCCTTGCATGTGCTGACCTCGCGGGGAATCTGAGTTCCGCAGGTTGAGCAATACTGAGCTGACTTGGGAAGCTTCTGTCCGCACGCGGAGCAGATCACAGTGTTTCTTGAAGCGTCAAGAATCTTCTCAACATCCTCAATGTTCTGCTTAACCTCCGCGATAGCGGTCTTGATAGCCTCGATTTCTTCCTCGGGCTCATTATTGAATACAGCCTCGCCGAGAGCGCTGTACTGCTTAGAGAGCTCGCTGCGAAGTGAAGCGAGAGAAATTCTCAGCTTGGAGAGGTCAAAGAGAGTACCTGCTTTCTTAGAAACAACAGCCGCGGCTGATTTAGCGTTGACTACTACATCATCAAAAATTGCCATGGTAAATACCATCCTTTCAAAAAGTTTAATCTATTATAGCACCGAAAATGCTAAATATCAATCATTTATATACTTTTTCGTAAAATGTATATATCTCTTTCTTGCGTTCGAGCTGTTCGTTATATCTGCCGATATATTCATATGGATATTTAAAATTGAATATACGCTTCAGAAATGTATCATTTGGCTTTTTAAGCTTTGTTACGGCGCCCGCTCCGCAACCCAGAATCGTGTGGGTTTCGTCCATAACGTAGATATTGTAATAGCTTTCAAATCCCTTTTTTGACCAGCCTGTGTTCTCGAGATTGCCGACCATACGAGTCTGGCGGTAAAGATAGTACGGGAGATAGTCCTCGGAAACAAGCTTTTCGCCCGCGTATTTGAGCATAGCGGAGGTTCTCAGTGCGTCGTCACGGTTGATTGCCGTGCCGTCCTGAGTTAAGGTTGAGCTCCGCTTCATAGAGAGTGTATGAACGGTAATACACTCGGGAGAAAGATCGCAGATCCTGTTGAGAGTTGAGATAAAGCTGTCTACGGTCTCGTCGGGGAGTCCCGCTATCAAGTCCATATTAATGCTGTCGAAGCCGATTTCACGCGCGAGCTCATACGCTTTGAGAGTCTGAGCGGCGGTGTGTCCCCTGCCGATAGCTTTTAAAACGTCGTCGTTGAGAGTCTGGGGATTAATAGAGATCCTTCCGACTTTATTTTCTTTTATTGAAATAAGTTTTTCTCTTGTAATTGTATCAGGTCTGCCCGCCTCAACGGTGAACTCTCTGAGCGCGGTTGTGTCGAAGCTACTCAGAACGGTTGATAGCACGAGATTCATCTGCTCGGCGGTGAGAGTCGTGGGAGTTCCGCCGCCCATATATACGGTCTCGAGCGTGAGTCCGAGGCTTGAAGCGATCTCCGCGGTTTTTTTAATCTCATCGCAAAGAAGATCAACATAGGGCTCGATGAGATGCTTTGAGCGTTCAACCGAGGACTGAACGAATGAACAGTATCGGCATCTTGACGGGCAAAAGGGTATTGAAATATAGAGACTGAACGACTTTTCATCGGACAAATCTATTATTTTTTTCTCTGTTTTTTCGGTGAGCTTTAGGAGTTTCAGCTTTTCATCACTCACAAAAAGCTTATTTGTAAAGTAGTAATCGGCGTTTTGCTCTCCCTCATCCTCTTTAAGACGGCGGTAGAGCTTGGCAGGTCTTACCCCTGTTATCATTCCCCACGGCTGAGAAATCGACGTCAGCTCGCAGAGAATCTTATATAGAAGCTCGCAGAGCATTCGCTCATTTTCGGTATCGGAGCTAAGCTTCGCGCTTTCACGGCGTGTATAATCGCCGACGCTCACCTCTACAGATAGTCTGTCCGTAATATTTGTGATAATATACGGCTTTTCAAAGCTTTCACTGTCCTTTATGACGTTGATCTTTTCGTTGGGATAGAAAAGGCGGGTCAGGTTCTCAAGCTCATAGTGAAAGCTGTGGTTATTTATATATAAGTTCATAGTCTTCTCATCAGCGGGTTGTATGTACGCTCGTGGTCGAGAGTTGAGAGCATACCGTGACCCGAAAGTACGTCAAGGTTGCCCGGGAGCTCCTTTAATCTCTTGATTGAATTGATCATATCCATATCGTTACCCGTCGGCAAATCGGTTCTGCCGTATGACTCGCAGAAGAGGGTGTCTCCGCAGATCAGAATATTATCAAAGAGATAACAGCCTGAATCCTCGGTGTGTCCAGGAGTCTCTATGAATTTGATTTCTGTCGCGCCGAGGTTGAAGGTGTCTCCCTCGTCGAGCAGTATATCGGCGTCATAGGGCTTGATTTCGTCAAAATCGGGGTGAAAGGCGGAGTGATTGAGCATATTATCGTTTAAGAATCTCTGAGTTTTGCGCGGACAGATGACCTTTGCGCCGAACATATCGGCGAGCGGCTTTGAGAAGCCTATGTGGTCGTAGTGGCCGTGAGTCAGAATAACGTATTTAAGCTTACCCGGAGCGTTTTCTATCGCTTTTATCAGCTTTTCATTTCTGCCGCCCGGATC
>CACYDB010000097.1 GCA_902773035.1 uncultured Ruminococcus sp.
CGATCTTGACCTGACGCGCTGTGCCGAGCTGGTCAAGCGTTACGTCCTTGAGCTCAAGACCGAGCTCGGAGGTGATGACCGTGCCGCATGTAAGAACGGCGATATCCTGAAGCATCTCCTTGCGTCTGTCGCCAAAGCCGGGAGCCTTGACAGCGACGCTGTTGAGAGTGCCGCGGAGCTTGTTCAATACGAGGTTCGTGAGAGCGTCACCCTCAACGTCCTCGGCGATGATGAGAAGCTTTCTGCCGCTCTGAGCTACAGGCTCGAGAATCGGGAGAAGCTCCTGAATAGAGCTGATTTTCTTATCTGTAATGAGAATGAGCGGCTCCTCGAGCTCAGCTACCATTTTCTCTGTATCAGTTACCATATAAGGAGCGATGTAGCCGCGGTCGAACATCATACCCTCGACAACCTCGCTGTAGGTCTCGGCAGTCTTGCTCTCCTCAACGGTGATAACGCCGTCTGTAGATACCTTATCCATAGCCTCGGCGATAAGATTACCGATGAACTCGTCGCCCGAGGAAACTGTGGCGACTCTGGCGATATCCTTAGTACCGCTTACCTGCTGGCTGTTGTCGTGAAGCGACTTGACAGCTACGTCAACGGCGCCCTGGATACCCTTTTTGAGAACCATGGGATTAGCGCCCGCGGTAACGTTCTTCATACCGTCTGTGATAAGAGCCTGAGCGAGCAGAGTAGCTGTAGTTGTACCGTCGCCCGCTACGTCGTTAGTCTTGATTGAAACTTCCTTGACAAGCTGAGCGCCCATATTCTCGAACGGGTCGTCAAGCTCGATTTCCTTGGCGATCGTAACGCCGTCGTTAGTGATAAGCGGAGCGCCGAATTTCTTATCGAGCACTACGTTTCTGCCCTTGGGGCCTAATGTGATTTTAACTGTGTCGGCGAGCTGGTCGATGCCCTTTTTGAGAGCCTTGCGAGCGTCCTCGCCGTAAGCGATTTGTTTAGCCATAATATTACCTCCTCCGGCAAGCTGCCGGTGTCAAAAAAATTAAGATTAGATTATTGATTACTCTACGGTAGCGAGAATGTCGGACTGACGGACGATCGTGAATTCCTCGCCGTCGAGCTTGACATCTGTGCCAGCGTACTTTGAGGCGATTACCTTGTCGCCTACTTTTACGTTCATTTCAACTTCATTACCGTCAACTACTCCGCCGGGGCCTACGGCTACGACTGTAGCGAACTGGGGCTTCTCCTGAGCGGAAGATGTAAGGATAAGACCTCCTACGGTTTTTTCCTCGGCGTCCTCTACCTTAAGAACGACCCTGTCAAGTAAAGGTTTGATTGTCATATATGATTCCTCCTTAATAAAATACAATGATTTAGCACTCGTTTATCTTGAGTGCTAATAATATTATAGCGTATTTTTCAGAAAAATCAAGTACTTTTTGACTTTTTTTGACTTTTAAATTTTATTTTTCTTTGTCAGACTCAGTGTGCCGCTGTTTTATGCTTCATCTCCCCCTGCCGCTGAGCGCCGTCAAGCTTGTGGTTCGACTCTATACTATAACGTTCACCACACAAAAAAGCCGTCGCTTTCGCGGCGGCTTTTGGTTTGAGATCACATTTTTGAGATGTCAGCCTCGGTGATGAGCTTGACTCCCTTTTCTGTGAGGAGTTTTTCGGCGGTCTCGTTGTCGTCAACTCTTAAAACAACGTAAGCGTAATGCTTTGACTCCGAAATAAAGGCGTAAAGATAGTCGATATTGATATTGTTGTCGGAGAGAACCTTTACTACCTCGTCAAGTCCTCCCGGACGGTCGTGAACGGCTACGCCTACGACCTCGGTTACTGACATAAAGAGATTCTTCTCCGAGAGCTTTTCCTTTGCGGAGTCGATATCGTCAACAATCATTCTGATAATGCCGAACTCCTGAGTATCAGCCATACTCATAGCGCGGATATCCACGCCTGTGGCGGCAATCGCGTCTGTAACGGCGGCGAGCTTGCCGACCTTGTTCTCTACAAAAACGGATAACTGTTTAATTGCCATAATCGTTCTCCTTTTATACGTTAATGCCGAGTCTGCGGCGTTTGTCTATAACTCTGACAGCCTTGCCCTCGCTGCGCTGGATCGACTTAGGAGCTACAAGGTGAACCTTGGGGTTGATGCCGAGCATTGTCTTGATAGCGCCCTGGAGAGCCTTTTCCTTGTTGGTCATATCCTTGACCTTATCGGAGAAGTCGCCTTCCTTCATCTCAACGTATACGTCGAGAGTATCGGTGTTGTTCACGCGGTCAACTTCTATCTGGTAGTTCGGTGCGTAGCCCTCGTTGAGAAGTACGGCTTCGATCTGGCTCGGGAATACGTTTACGCCTCGGATAATCATCATATCGTCGGAGCGTCCCATCGGCTTGGTCATCTTGATGAAGGTTCTGCCGCAGGAGCATTTCTTTCTTGAAAGCACGCAGATGTAGCGTGTTCTGTAGCGGAGAAGCGGGAAGCCCTCCTTGTCGATAGCCGAGAATACAAGCTCGCCCTTGGAGCCCTCGGGAAGTACCTCCTCGGTGTCGGGATCGATAATCTCGGCGATGAAGTGATCCTCGTTGATGTGCATACCTGTCTGCTCCTCGCACTCAAACGCGACGCCCGGTCCGCTTGTCTCGGTAAGACCGTAAATATCGTAAGCCTTGATACCGAGGTTCTTCTCGATATCGCGGCGCATTTCCTCTGTCCACGCCTCAGCGCCGAAGATACCTGCCTTGAGGTGATTATCCTCGGGCTTGTAGCCTTTTTCCTTGAGAGTTTCGCCGATGTACGCCGCGTATGACGGTGTACAGCAGAGGATCGTGGACTTTAAGTCCATCATAAACTGGATCTGTCTGTCGGTGTTACCGCTGGACATAGGAAGCGTAAGACAGCCGAGCTTATGAGAGCCGCCGTTGAGTCCCGCGCCGCCCGTGAAAAGTCCGAAGCCGTACGCGATGTGGCACACGTCCTCGTCAGTCGCGCCCGCGGCTACAAGAGCTCTCGCGCAGCAGTCGTCCCATAAATCAATGTCGTGCTGAGTATAGAAGGCGACTACTCTTTTGCCCGTTGTGCCTGAGGTAGAGTGGATTCTTACGCAGTTTTTGAGGTCTGTCGCGAGAAGTCCGTAGGGATAAGCCTCGCGCAAATCGTTCTTGGAGATGAGAGGAAGCTTGTGCAAGTCCTCGATCCCCTTGATATCCTCGGGCTTTACGCCCTTTTTATCCATTAAATCACGATAATAAGGAACATTATCGTAAACATATTTAACCTGCTTTACAAGCTTCTCGGACTGAGTCTGCTTGATCTGCTCAACAGGCATTGTCTCTATTTCCTTCTGGAAATATCTGCTCATCGGTATCACCCTTTCTGTGAATTATAACCAAGCTCGAAGGCTTTTTTATTGATCTCGACAAACTGAGGCTTGACGCACTTCTCGATAGCCGCGAGCCATTTGTCGTAACCGATATCAAAATACTTGGCGAGCACTCCCATAAGCACGATATTTACCGCCTTTGACGAACCCGCTTCCTCGGCGAATTTGAGAGCGTCGAGATAATCTACGTGAACGCCCTTGCTCTCCATCTGGTCGATAACGTTTTCGGGATACTCAGCCGCGCCGATAATTACGGGCATCGGGTCGATCTGCTGAGTGTTGACGACGACTGTGCCGCCCTTTCTGAGCTTGCTGACGTAACGCGCCGCCTCGAGCTTCTCAAACGAAACGATGAAATCAGCCTCGCCGTCCTCGATAACGGGTGAGTAAACTCTGTCGCCGAAGCGTACATATGTAACAACTGAGCCGCCGCGCTGACTCATTCCGTGAACCTCGCTGACCTTTACGTCATAGCCCTCGTCAACAAGAAGTCTGCCGAGGAGCTTACTCGCGAGAAGTGAGCCCTGTCCGCCTACGCCGACAATCATAATATTCTTTGTTTCCATTATTCTTCTCCCCCTTCAAACGCGTCAAAAGGACACAGCTGAGCGCATACTCCGCAGCCTACGCAGAGAGTCGGGTCAACTACAGCGTGGTTATCCCTGAAGCTGATTGCCGGACAGCCGAATTTCATACAGCGCTTACAGCTGCGGCACTTCTCGGTATTGACGGCAAGCGGCTTTTTGGGCTTGACATATTTAAGCAGTACGCAGGGACGGCGTGAGATGATAACGGAAGGCTCGTCCTTGGCGATTTCCTCCTTAACTACGCGCTCACATTCCTCGAGGTTGTACGGATCGACAACTCTTACGGAGTTGATTCCGATTGAGTCGCAGAGCTTCTCGAGGCTTACCTTACCCGCGGGATCACCCTTGATATTGTAGCCTGTTGAGGGATTCTGCTGATGACCTGTCATACCCGTGATTGAGTTATCGAGGATGATAACGGTGGAGTTTGACATATTATAAGCGACGTTGATAAGACCTGTTACGCCTGAGTGCATAAAGGTCGAGTCGCCGATTACGCATACTGTATTATTCTCGGTTTCCTTGCCGCCCGCGACGTTATAGCCGTGGAGTCCCGATACGGAGGCGCCCATACAGAGCGTCATATCGAGGGCGTTGAGCGGAGGAGCTGAGCCGAGTGTGTAGCAGCCGATGTCGCCGAGTACGGTGAGCTTGTTCTTCGCGAGGACGTAGAATAAGCCTCTGTGCGGACATCCCGCGCACATCATAGGAGGACGAACGGGGATCTCAGCCTCAACTGTTATGTTTTCCTTATCGGCTAAGCCGAACGCCTTAGCGACTGTTTTCTGTGAGAACTCGCCTGTGATTGAGAAAACGTCCTTGCCGACAACTTCAAGTCCGAGATTGCGGCAGAAGGTTTCAATAATCGGGTCGAGCTCCTCAACAACGTAGAGCTTCCTGACCTTCGCGGCGAAGTCCTTAACGAGCTTTTCGGGAAGGGGATTTACAATTCCGAGCTTGAGCACGGATACGCTGTCGCCGAAAACCTCTTTTATATACTGATAGGATGTAGATGAAGTAATGATACCGATTTCATCGGAGGTACCGAGCTCAACCTTGTTAAGCTCTGAGGTCTCGGAGAACTCGGCGATTTTCTTTGTTCTTTCCTCAACGAAGGGATGACGGCGGATAGCGTTGGCAGGCGCCATAATATACTTCTGAGGATTCTTTTCGTAAGGCTTCTCAACATCTGTCGCTTTTTCGCGGGTTTCGACGATGCTCTGGGAATGAGCGACTCTTGTGCACATTTTAAGGAGCACGGGAGTGTCGAACTTCTCGGAAATCTCAAAAGCCGCTCTCGCGAAATCGTAAGCCTCCTGAGAGTCGGAGGGCTCGAGCATAGGAATCTTTGAGGCTACGGCGTAGTGGCGCGAATCCTGCTCATTCTGAGAGGAGTGCATACCCGGGTCGTCAGCCACGCAGATAACCATACCGCCGTTGACGCCTGTGTAGGACATTGTGAACAGCGGGTCAGCCGCGACGTTAAGACCTACGTGCTTCATACAGCAGGCTGAACGCTTGCCTCTGAGGGACGCGCCGAAAGCCGCTTCCGTAGCTACCTTCTCGTTGGGAGCCCACTCGCAGTAGGCGTCGTCAAATTTAGCGAAGCACTCGGTAATCTCTGTACTCGGTGTTCCCGGGTAGCTTGAAATCACCGCGCAGCCGCCGTCGTAAAGACCGCGGGCTACGGCTTCGTTGCCAATCATTAATTGTTTCATTAGATCACCCTTATATTTTATTTCTTATTTAAACCACAAATTATATTTTATCACTTTAACACATAACGTGTCAAATTATTTTGAAAAGTTTTTTGTAAAAATTTTAGAAATTTTTCCTTAATTTTATCTTAATGCAACGTTTTCTTCACCTAATTGATATTTTAGCTCGTTGATCATAACGTCATTGAGCATAACCCACATCTTTTTAGGCGCGAGAATCTGCTTTTTGGAGTCGGTCAGATAGAACACAACGGGCGTGCCGCCCTCGAAAATATCGAGCACTCTGACAGCCTTTCTGTACATATCGCCGTCGAGATTATCGAGCCTGATGTAGAGCTTGGGCGGCTTGTTATTCTGAGGAGGCTTAGGTCGCGGAGGGGGCTGCGAGGGTACGCTGTTTTTATTTACCCTTTTGATCTCGTTACAGATTATCTTCGGCTCCTCATCCTCCCTGAGATTGACCCTGCCGAAGATTTCGACCACGTTGCCCTGACCGAGAAAAGCTCCCGCCTCCTGAAAAACGTTCGGAAATACGATCGCCTCGATCGTGCCGAATCTGTCCTCGACAGTCACAAACGCCATCATCTTGTTATTCTTTGTAAGCTGATTTTTGAGCTTTGTGACAATGCAGACCAGCCGTACTGCCGAGTTATCCTTGTAGCCGCCTTCCTCCCTGTCGAGAATATCGCCGATACTGTCGGCGCGGACGGCTTTGATGTAGTCCTCGAACTCGTCGATCGGATGACCGCTGAGATACATTCCGCAGACCTCATTCTCCATAAAGAGAAGCTCGTCCTTTGAGAACTCCTCCAAGTCGGGAATCACGGGCTCCGAGGACGCTTCAACTGTATCTCCCATATCAAAAATCGAAAGCTGACCGCGCATATTCTTTTTGTTCTCATACTCGATATCGTCGAGCACGGCGCGGACCATAGTGAGCATCTGTCTGCGGTTGAGCCCGAGCTTGTCGAGAGCTCCGCATTTTATAAGGCTTTCGAGCGCGCGGCTGTTCATTGATGAGCCGTAAACGCGCTTGCAGAAGTCGTAAAAGCTCGTGAATTTTCCGAGCTTGCGTGTATCAATAATCGTGTCGATCAGCTGATATCCGAGGTTTTTGACCGCCCTCAAGCCGTAGCGGATATTTTTGCCGTCAACGGTAAAGCCGTAGTAGCTGGTGTTGACGTCGGGAGGCAAAATCTGTATGCCGAAGTTATGGCACTCGGCTGTATAGAGGGCGAGCTTGTTCTGTCTGTCGAGCACGCTCGACATCAGCGCCGCCATATACTGACGCGTGTAGCGGCATTTGAGATACGCCGTCTGGTAGCTTATCATCGCGTAGGCGGTGGCGTGGCTCTTATTGAAGGCGTAGGACGCGAAGCTTTCCATCTCGTCATAAATCGAAATCGCAGTCGCGCGGTCGATCCCGCGCCTCAAACAGCCGTCTACAATGACGTTGCCGTCGTCGTCAGTCAGACCCTCGATAAAGATGAAACGCTCCTTCTCCATTACGCCGTGCTTCTTCTTACTCATAGCGCGGCGGACAATATCGGCTCGTCCGAGAGAGTATCCCGCGAGCTTTCTGAGCACCTGCATAACCTGCTCCTGATACACGATACAGCCGTAGGTTACTTTGAGAATGCTCTCGAGCATGGGGTGCTTGTAGCGGATATGCGAGGGATTGTGGCGGCAGTCGATATAGGTCGGGATACTGTCCATAGGTCCCGGGCGGTAGAGTGAGATCACCGCGATCAAGTCCTCCAGGGATTCGGGACGGAGCTGAGTCAGGACGTTTCTCATACCCTGCGACTCAAACTGGAACACGCCCTCGGTAGCTCCCGAGGACATCATTTTGTACACCGCTGGGTCGTTGACGTCGATTTTATTTATATCAAAGTCGGGCTCGAACTCTCTTATCATTTTGACGGTATCGTCAATTACGGTGAGGTTTCGCAGTCCGAGGAAATCCATTTTGAGAAGTCCGAGCTCCTCGAGAGTCGTCATCGTGAACTGGGTGAGGATATTGCCCTCGCTGACGGTCAGGGGGACGTAGTCGGAAACGGGCTTCTCGCAGATGACAACACCGGCGGCGTGCATAGAGATGTTTTTAGGCATACCCTCGATCTGCATAGCGATATCGAGGATATTTTTCGCGTCGGGATCGGTGTCGTACTTCTGCTTTAAATCGGGCGAGAGCTTAAACGCTGACTCCAAGGTAATATTCAGAGTCTCGGGAATGAGCTTCGCTATTTTATCGACGGCATTGTAGGGAATGTCGAGCACTCGACCGACGTTTCTGACAGCGCTTCTCGCCGCCATTGTGCCGAAGGTGACGATTTGAGCGACGTGGTCAACGCCGTACTTTTTCTTGACGTATTCAATGACCTCTCCCCTGCGCTCAGTGCCGAAGTCAATATCGAAATCGGGCATACTGACTCGCTCCGGGTTTAGGAAGCGCTCAAAGAGCAGGTCGTATTTTATCGGGTCAACGTCCGTGATACCGATACAGTAGGCGCACAGTGAGCCAGCTCCCGAGCCACGTCCGGGACCTACGGGAATGTCGTTGTCCTTGGCGTAGCGCACATAGTCGGCGACTATCAGGAAGTAATCGACAAAGCCCATACGGTTGATCGTGCCGAGCTCGTATTCAAGACGCCTGACAAGCTCGTCGGAGGGATCGGCGCCGTAATGCCTTACAAGCCCCCTGCGGCACTCGGCTTCAAAAAACTTATAGTGATCGGTGCCCTTGGGAAGCGGATAATTTGGAAGCTTCCTCACGCCGAACTCGAACTCAACGTTACACCTGTCGGCGATTATCTGAGTATTGTCGAACGCCTCGGGCAAATCGGGAAACAGAGAACGCATCTCGTCCTCGGATTTTAGATAAAATTCATCAGCGCCGAACTCCATACGGTCGGGATCGTTGATGGTCTTGCCCGTCTGAATACAGAGCAGAATGCTGTGAAGCTTGGAGTCCTCCCTGTTTATGTAGTGGGAGTCATTGGTGACGACAAGCTCCGCGCCGATATCACGCGCGAGCTTTATCAGCTCGGGATTTACCCTGAGCTGTTCCTCGAGCCCGTGATTCTGGAGCTCGATAAAGAAGTTGTTTTTGCCGAAGATTTTCTGATAATACTCCGCCTTTTTCTTAGCGCCCGCGTAGTCGCCCTCGAGAAGCTTTTTCGGAAGCTCTCCCGCGAGGCACGCTGAAAGACAGATTAGTCCCTCGCTGTGTTTTTCAAGCAGCTCGTCGTCGATTCTGGGCTTGTTGTAGAAGCCCTCGGTAAAGCCCGCCGATACGAGCTTGATCAGATTTTGGTAGCCTGTGTTGTTCTCGCACAGGAGAACCATATGGTAGTAGCCGCGGTCGAGCTGAGCGGTTTTGTCGAACCTTGAGCGCGGAGCGACATATACCTCGCAGCCTATTACCGCCTTTATCCCCTCGTTTTTACACGCGCGGTAAAAATCCACAGCGCCGTACATAACGCCGTGGTCGGTAAGGGCGAGAGAGGTCTGTCCGAGCGACTTTGCCGCCTTAGCCAGATTTTTTATCCGACAGGCGCCGTCGAGCAGACTGTACTCGCTGTGAACGTGTAAATGGGTGAATGACATTATAAACTTCCTTTATTCTGTAACCTTCGCGCCGATCTCGCCGTCGCGGAAGGTAAGCGTAAATTCATCGTTGGGTTTTAATTCTTTTGCGGAAATTACAACCCTGCCGTCCTTAACGGCGTAGGCAAAGCCTCTGTCGAGAACCGACAGCGGATCGAGCTCCTTGAGCTTTGCGCCGAGCTCGGCAAGGCGTTTTTCGTAATTGATTATCTTATCGCGCAGGATCACGTTCATACGCTCTCTGACGCGGTTGATCTCGTCCTCGCGTCTGCCGTAGATCCGCTGAGGAATAACGGTTTTGAGCTTGTTCTCAGTCCTGTTGAGCCTAGCCTCGCATCTGTCGCGCTTCGACATCATAAGCGAGTAGAGATAACGGCTTTTTGACTCAAAATGCCTGAGCAGCTCGTTGAAGTCGGGAACTGCAAGCTCTGCCGCCGCGGATGGAGTCGGCGCGCGTAAATCGGCTACAAAGTCGCAGATCGTAAAGTCGGTCTCGTGACCTACGCCTGAGATAACGGGAATTTGGCAGTTATAAATAGCGTAGGCGAGCCTTTCGTCGTTGAACGCCCACAAATCCTCAATAGAGCCGCCGCCTCTGGCTATAATCAGAACGTCGGCGGAGCGTGACTCGCTGAACTCATTAACAGCCTCCGTAAGCTGAGCGGGAGCTCCTACGCCCTGTACAAGCACGGGACGGAGTATGATCTCCGCGAGAGGAAAACGCCTTGAAAGAATATTGCGGATATCCTGAACCGCCGCGCCCGTAGGCGAGGTGATCACGCCGACCTTAAACGGAATTTTAGGTATGGGCTTTTTATGCGCGGCTGAAAAAAATCCCGCGCGCTCAAGCTTTTTCTTGAGCTCCTCGAACTGCATAGTAAGCTCGCCGATTCCGAGGGGCTGCATATCCTCGACGTAGAGCTGGTACGAGCCTGTTTTTTCATAGAGAGAGACTCTGCCCCTCGCAATGACCTTCATACCCTCCTTGAGTTTAAAGCGCAGATTGCGCGCGTATCCCGCAAAGAGCACTGCTCTGACAACAGCTCTCTCGTCCTTTAAGCTGAAATAGACGTGACCGCTGCTGTAGTGATCGGTGAGGTTGCTGATTTCCCCGGAAATAAAGACATTGTTAAGAAGCCCGTCGCTCTCGAGCTTATTTTTGACGTAAGTATTAAGTTGAGCTACCGAGATTACCCTCGGTCTTACAAACTCAGGTGTTTCCATATTTAAACTTTCTTGAAGTGAGATACGCTATACCCGCCGCGTTGTCGCAGGAAAACTCAGGCTCGGCAAAGTAAGCGCCGTATTTATTCTGAAATGATTTTCTGATTATTGAATTTGACATCACTCCGCCCGCGTACAGCAGGGGGAGCTTGCCGTATTTTTCGAGCAGAGCCTCGGTCATTGCCGCGAGGGTCGCCTCGATATATTTAAGACAAAAACAGGATATTTTTTCTTTAGAAGAATTATTCTTGTACATCTTTTCGCAAAGATTTTCAAGTCCGCTCAGACAGCAGTTTTCTCCCTTTAAGGTAGGCTTGACCTTGACGTCGCCGTCGTATTTGAGCGCGAGCTTTTCAAGCTCCCTGCCGCACGGAAAGTCGAGTCCGAGCATCACCCCTACCCTGTCGATCGCCTGACCGGCGTTTAAATCCAGAGTGTGAGCGACAAGCTCGGTGTCAAAGCCGTATTCGTTCGGCTTGACAAGCACAGCCTCGGTAGTGCCTCCGCTGACGTGAAAGGCGATGAAGCTTCTCTCAAAAAGCTCCTCCCTGCCCGAGCTGTACACCGCCGCGGCGATATGCCCCTCCTGATGCGAGAACTCATAGAGCGGGATTTTCAGCGTATCCGCGATCATCCCCGCCGCGTTCATACCCACGGTGAAGCACGGCATATACGAGCCCTCGACGGCTCTCGGACGGCTTGATACTCCCACCGCCTCGATCTCCGAGGGATCGGCGTTTTTTATAAGCTCCGTGTAGAGTGAATGAAGCTGCTGAGTGTGGTGAAACACGGCGTCGCTCTGACGAAGTCCGACGGCGCCGCTTTTGACAGGCAAAAGCCGCTTTGACTGTGTTATCTCATCCCCGACCATAAGCGCGGTCGAGGTTGTGTAGTTGCTGGTGTCGATACCTAAAAAGCTCATTATTCTCTCGCTATCGCGCCGAGAACGCCGTTGATAAATTTGCTCTCGTCAACGGTGTATTTCTTGGCGAGCTCAACCGCCTCGTTGATCGCGACTCCCTCGGGAACGTCATCTACAAACTTGATCTCATAAACCGCGAGCCTCATCACAGCGAGGCTTGTCTTTGAGATACGGTTGATCGTCCAGCCCTTTTTGAGATGAGCGGAAATTAGCGAGTCGATAAGCTCCTTGTTCTCCTCAACGCCGTTAACGAGGGTGATCGCGTAGTCGTCAAACTCGAGCTCACGGCTCTCGCAGGCGTTCTCGATTATCTCCTCGATGGGCTCGGCGTTAAAGAGCTTCTCAAATATCAGGAAAAAGCCCTGTTCTCTGGCTTTAAAGCGTGAAATTTTATTCTCCATAAATATCCCAACCTTACAAAATTATATACACGGTAAGTATACCATAATAAATCGAAAAAGTAAAGAAAGCGGCGGAGTTTTCCGCCGCTTTCACGATAAGCCTTACTGATAGTATTCGGCTACCCTTTTGAGTCTGCGGGTAGCGTTCTGGATATGGCGCGTAACAGTTGAGGGATTCACGCCGAGCTCTGCGGCTATATCCTTCATACTGCGTTTTTTGAAGTAATACTCGCACAGGCAGTAGCGCTGCTTGTCAGTCAGCTCATTTCTTATCGCCCGTCTGAGCAGGTGTTTCATCTCCTTTACCTTTTCCGAGTTATCCTCGGCGATCTCAAAACAGTCATACGAAAATTTGTGGCTGTTCTTCTCGGTTATATGGGTCGATCTATGCAGCATCGTTAAAGACTCCGTTAGCTCTGTCGAGCAACAGCTTGCCTGTGTTGAGAACATCATAATAAATGTTCCTGTAGGAGAAAATCAGCGAATTGAGCTTCTCCTGATTTTTGCTGTCTCCATTTGCGAGCATAGCTTCATATTTTCTGATAGTTTTTTTGAGGTTTTCCGCGTCAGTAAAGTATTCGTCTGACCATTCCTTGTAGTTCATTGCAAAAGTCCTTTCATTCGTAATTTGTATCAGGAGCTACCGGGGCTTTAGTTCCTGATATAATTATAGCAGAACTTTTGTTCTATTTCAAGATAAATTAGAATATTTGTTCGATTTTGTGTCAAAGTCCGTTTGTCAGGACTTTGCTGTTCAGGACAAAAGAAAAGGCGGGAGATCTCTCTCCTGCCTTCTGAAAGTTATGATTATCAGTCCTCGAGCTTCGGCGGCTCGTTGAGATAAGTCTTTTTCTTCATTGTAACGCCGTCGAATTTAAGACGCATTGAAATTCTGCCGTTGAACACCTTGCGGCATTTGGGACAGCGGAACTTGGCGACAAAGTTCTTGTTCTTGACTCTGAAATGAGTGAGCTGCTCGGCTCTGATATGGCAATCGTCGCAGATAAAGTAAAGCTGGCTCTTGTCGATAAGCGGATTGTTTATATCGGTGATCTGCTTATTCTTGAACGTGATTTTGCGGTAGAACTCGTCGTCCGCGTCGCAGATATATTCCTCAAACTTCTCCTTGTCATAGGTGCGTCTGAGGCACTCGAGGCTCAGGTGAGCGTCGGCGCAGGCGCGGTGAAGCTCCTGCTCGTCACTGCTGATACCGAGCATTTCGGCGCAGTTGATAAGTCCGAGCTGAGCCGCGGGATTGTGAGCGTCGAGCTGATACTCGCAGTATTCCTGAAGATTGCAGTATTTTTTTAGGAACGGAATCTCGCTGTCCGAGGTAAAGTAGTTGAAATTATCCATCAGCGTGAGCACGTCCGAGGTACCCCACGTCAGAATCACGCAGTCCTCGGAGAACTTGATGAACTCATACGCCGCCTGCATAAAGCTTATGCCCTCAGACTGCAGCTCCTCGTTTGTGATATGAGTGAGAGAAGCTATGTGGCTCGAGAGCTTCTTGCCGATCTCAGGCTTTACGAGCATAGAAAAGGTGTCCTTCAGCTTTAAATTTTCGTCAACCCTGACGGCTCCGAACTCGATCACCTCATTGACATAATGATGAACCTTTTTGCTGTAGGAGCCGTTCCATTCCAAATCTAAAATTACAATGTCCATAACATTTCGCTTTCGTTATTTCTTTCTGAATTGCTGCTTCATACGCTGTTCCTTGGAGAGAATCGTCTTTCTCATACGGATATTGTTGGGAGTAACCTCCACAAGCTCGTCGTCCGCGATAAACTCGAGGCACTGCTCGAGGGACAGAGTTGTGGGCGGAGTGAGCTTCAAGGCGTCGTCGGAGCCTGAGGCTCGTGTATTTGTGATATGCTTCTTTTTGCAGACGTTTACGACGATGTCCTCGCTCTTGGGAGAAGCGCCGACGATCATACCCTCGTACACAGGTACGCCCGGTCCGATAAAGAGACGTCCTCTGTCCTGAACCTGAAACAGTCCGTAAGCGACGCTGTCGCCTGTTTCAAACGCTACGAGCGAGCCCTGATGACGAGTGATGATCTCGCCCTTGTATTCCTCGTAGCTGTCAAAGACGTGGTTCATAATACCGTTGCCGTTGGTGTCCGTGAGGAACTCGGGACGGTAGCCCATAAGACCTCTGGACGGGATCTTGAACTCGATATGAGTCGTGCCGCTGTCGCGGGTGCCCATATTGATAAGCTCAGCCTTACGGCTTCCGAGCTTCTCCATAACGGCTCCGACGTAGCTGTCGGGAACCTCGATCATCAGATATTCGATCGGCTCGCAGAGCTTGCCGTCGATCATCTTTGTAATAACCTGCGGTCTGGAAACCTGGAACTCATAGTTCTCGCGGCGCATTGTTTCAATGAGAATGGAGAGGTGAAGCTCGCCTCTGCCCGAAACCTTGAAGGTATCGGAGCTGTCGGTTTCCTCGACTCTGAGGGCGATATTCGTCTCGATCTCCTTGAAAAGTCTGTCGCGGATATTGCGCGAGGTAACGTACTTGCCGTCCTGACCCGCGAAGGGAGAGTTGTTGACGATGAAGTTCATCGTAACGGTAGGCTCGTCGATCTTTACAAACGGCAGAGGCTCAACGTGCTCAACGTCGCAGATAGTCTCGCCGATGTTGATGTCGCCGATACCGCTTACGCATACGATATCGCCGAAGGTCGCCGACTCGCTCTCAACGCGCTTGAGTCCCTCAAACTGATAGAGCTTCGAGACCTTAACGTTGGTGGTAGTGCCGTCCGCGTGACACAGCACCGCCTGCTGACCGTTTTTAACTGTACCGCGCTCAACGCGTCCTACGCCGATTCTGCCGATAAAGTTGTCGTAGTCGATATTTGAAAGCAGGAGCTGCAGTCCCGCCTCAGCGTCTCCCTCGGGAGCGGGGATCTCATTCAGGATCGCGTCAAACAGCGGCTTCATATCGCCTTCCCTGACGTCAGGATCCGTGGAAGCGTAGCCGTCGCGCGCGGAAGCGTATACAACGGGAAATTCAAGCTGATTCTCGTCGGCTCCGAGCTCGATGAAAAGGTCTAAGACCTCGTCAACTACCTCCTCGGGTCTGGCACCCGGTCTGTCGATCTTGTTGAGCACGACAAGCGGCTTTTTGCCGAGTCCGAGAGCCTTTTTCAGAACAAATCTTGTCTGAGGCATACAGCCCTCAAAGGCGTCAACAAGCAGCACTACGCCGTCAACCATCATCAGAATACGCTCAACCTCTCCGCCGAAGTCGGCGTGTCCCGGGGTATCGACAATATTGATCTTGGTGCCGTTGTACATAACGGCTGTATTTTTTGAAAGAATCGTAATTCCGCGCTCACGCTCGAGGTCGTTGGAGTCCATAACTCTCTCGTTGACCTCCTCGTTCTCACGGAAGATACCGCTCTGCTTTAGCAGCTCGTCAACCAGAGTAGTCTTGCCGTGGTCAACGTGAGCTATTATCGCGATATTACGAAGATTATCTCTTGTACTCATACTTATCAGTTCCTTTTTCTCCATAAAATTACATTTAATTACACATACGTTAAAATTATACCACTATCATTTTATAATTTCAACTCATTTTCTGATATGTTTATATATTGAAATGAAAATTTTTTTGTGTATAATTATAACTTGGTGATAGTATGAGCAAAAAAGAAATATTTAAAAGGTACCTTATCTTTACCGCAGGGCTGTTCTTTTCGGCGCTTGGAATCGCGTTCACAAAGCAGGGCGACCTCGGAATGTCAACGGTATCGTCAGCACCGTATGTAATGAGTATGCAGTTTGACTCAATAAGCTTTGGAATGTGGTCAACCATTTCAAACTGTATATTTGTATTGTTGCAGGTTATAATTCTTAGGAAGAATTTTAAACCTATCCAACTGCTCCAGATTCCGTTCTCGTTCTTGTTCGGATATTTTACAGACTTCGGAGTGTGGCTGATCTCCCCTATTCCCGTGAGCAATTACCTTATGCAGATGCTTATGGTGCTTATCGGAATCGCGGTTCTGTCGTTTGGGATTACGCTCGCAGTAATCGCGGACGTAATGTACAACTCGGGCGAAGGCTTGGTCAAAGCAATCTCCGACGTAAGCGGATTCAAATTCGGAAACGTTAAGGTTGCGTTTGATATTTCGGTAGTCGCGCTTGCGGTTGTGCTGTCGCTTCTGTTCTTCGGCGAAGTACACGGCGTTCGCGAGGGCACAATTATCTCGGCAATTCTGACAGGATTTACTGTCAAGCTGATGACAAAGCTGCTCTCAAAGCCTCTTAATAGTATTTTGACAAGGTGAATAATACAATATTATGTGTTTTCCCTTTACTTTCACCGTAATTTATGATAAAATTAACAACGTATAAGTCATACTATATATAATGCAATCTTATGGAGGTTTTTTTATGGGTTTAACTATTGCTCAGAAAATCATCAAAAACCATATCGTTGAAGGCGAAATGGTTGTCGGCACCGACATCGGACTTAAGATCGACCAGACTCTCACTCAGGACGCTACAGGCACAATGGCGTACCTCGAGTTTGAGGCGATCGGCGTTCCGAGAGTCAAGACCGAGAAAAGCGTAGCTTACATAGACCACAACACGCTCCAGACAGGCTTTGAGAACGCGGATGACCACCGCTTCATCCAGTCTGTTTGTAAAAAACACGGAATCTATTTTTCAAGACCCGGCAACGGAATCTGTCATCAGGTTCACCTCGAGCGCTTCGGCAAGCCCGGTAAAACTCTTATCGGCTCCGACAGCCATACCCCCACAGGCGGCGGTATCGGAATGCTCGCGATAGGCGCGGGCGGACTTGACGTAGCCGTAGCTATGGGCGGCGGCGCGTACTATATCACAATGCCCAAAATGGTCAAGGTCAACCTCACAGGCGCTCTTAAGCCGTGGGTTTCCGCCAAGGACATCATCCTCAAGGTGCTTGAGGTTATGAGCGTCAAGGGCGGCGTAGGCAAGATCGTTGAGTACGGCGGCGAGGGTATCAAGACTCTCTCCGTTCCCGAGCGCGCTACTATCACAAATATGGGCGCGGAGCTCGGAGCTACTACTTCCATCTTCCCCTCCGACGAAATCACAAGAGAATTCTTAAAGGCTCAGGGTCGCGAGGAGGACTTCACGGAGCTCAGCTCAGACGCTGACGCAGAGTACGACGAGGTTATCGACATCAACCTCTCAGAGCTTCAGCCGTTAGCCGCTTGTCCTCACTCTCCCGACAACATCAAGCCTATCTCAGAGCTTGCGGGTCAGAAAATCAATCAGGTCTGCATAGGCTCCTGCACAAACTCATCCTACAGAGATATGATGAGAGTCGCTTCTATCCTCAAGGGCAAAACTGTCGCCGACGGCGTAAGCCTCGCGATCGCTCCCGGCTCAAAGCAGGTTCTCAATATGATCGCTCTCAACGGCGCTTTAGGCGATATGATCGCCGCGGGCGCGAGAATTCTGGAATCAGCCTGCGGTCCCTGTATCGGTATGGGACAGTCGCCTAACTCAAAGGGCGTATCGCTGAGAACCTTCAACCGTAACTTTGAGGGACGCTCAGGCACAAAGGACGGTCAGATTTATCTCGTATCTCCCGAGACAGCGGCGGCTTCAGCCCTCACAGGCGTATTCACCGACCCGACAACTCTCGGCGAGGAAGCTCCGATCGAAATGCCCGAGAAGTTCCTTATCAACGACAATATGGTGATCGCTCCCGCTCCCGTTGAGGAGATGGACAGCATCGAGATCCTCAGAGGTCCGAACATCAAGCCTTACCCCGAGACCTCTCCCCTCGCCGATAAGATCGAGGCGAGCTGCAGCCTCAAGGTCGGCGACAACATCACTACAGACCATATTATGCCCGCGGGCGCGAAGATTCTTCCCCTGCGTTCAAATATCCCGAAAATCTCTCAGCACTGCTTCACCGTATGCGACCAGCAGTTCCCCGAGCGCGCTAAGATGCTCGGCGAGAGCATTGTAGTCGGCGGAGAAAACTACGGTCAGGGCTCATCGCGTGAGCACGCGGCGCTTGCTCCGCTCTACCTCGGAGTAAAGGCTGTTCTCGTAAAGAGCTTCGCCCGTATCCACCGCGCTAACCTTATCAACGCGGGTATCCTTCCCCTCACCTTCGTTAACCCCGACGATTACAACAAGATCAACCTCGGCGACCAGCTCTCCCTCCCCTACGTTAAGCAGGAAATTCAGGAAGGCAAGAATATCACGGTCGTCAACAGAACGCTCGACGTTAAGTTCGAGGCTGTCTGTGAGCTTACCGACAGAACAAGAGATATCATCATCGCAGGCGGTCTGCTCGACTACACAAAGGAGAACAGCTAAATGAGTAAAATTCAGATGAAAACGCCGCTCGTTGAGATGGACGGCGACGAAATGACCAGAGTAATCTGGCAGCAGGTCAAGGATATACTTATCACACCCTACGTTGACCTCAAAACCGAGTATTATGACCTCGGGCTCAAGAACAGAGAGGCGACAAAGGATCAGATCACACTCGACAGCGCCGAGGCTACAAAGAAGTACGGCGTAGCGGTAAAATGCGCGACTATCACGCCTAACGCCGCGAGAATGCCCGAGTACAACCTAAGTCAGATGTGGAAAAGCCCCAACGGTACGATCAGAGCCGCGCTTGACGGAACAGTTTTCCGCGCGCCGATTCTCGTAAAGGGCGTTACCCCCTACATCCCGACATGGACAAAGCCCATCACAATCGCGCGTCACGCCTACGGCGACGTATACAAGAATACCGAGATGATCGTTGAGAAGGGCTCAAAGGCTGAGCTTCTCGTGACTAAGCCCGACGGTACGACAGAGACCTCTCTTATTCACGAGTTCAAGGGCGACGGAATTATTCAGGGACTTCACAACCTCGACGAAAGTATCGCGTCCTTCGCGAGAGCCTGCTTCAACTTCGGTCTTGACACAAAGCAGGACGTATGGTTCTCAACAAAGGATACGATCAGCAAAAAGTACGACCATCGCTTCAAGGATATCTTCGCGGAAATCTTTGAAAATGAATATAAGGAAAAGTTCGACAAGGCGGGTATCACATACTTCTACACCCTTATCGACGACGCTGTTGCCCGCGTGATCCGCTCCAACGGCGGTTACATCTGGGCTTGCAAGAACTACGACGGCGACGTTATGAGCGATATGATAGCCACAGCCTACGGCTCTCTGGCTATGATGACCTCGGTTCTCGTATCACCCGACGGCGTTTACGAATATGAAGCCGCTCACGGCACCGTTCAGAGACACTACTACAAGTATCTCAAGGGCGAGGAAACCTCCACAAACTCAGTCGCTACGCTCTTCGCGTGGACTGGAGCGCTCAGAAAGCGCGGCGAGCTCGACGAGCTTCCTGAGCTTATGAGCTTTGCGGACAAGCTGGAAAAGGCTATCATCACAACGATCGAAAACGGTACAATGACAGGCGACCTCTACCTTATCTCAACTCTTGAGAATAAGAAAAAGGTCAACACCACAGAATTCCTCGAGGCTGTAAACGAAACACTCAAGGAATTAATATAACTATCCGCGGGAACAGCTTTTGAGCTGTTCCCGTATACAACGGACAGAAGGTACATCTATGAATAAGGACAA
>CACYDB010000098.1 GCA_902773035.1 uncultured Ruminococcus sp.
CGGGCTGTGTGGGCTTGGCTGTAGCAGGCTGTGTAGGAGCCGCTGTAGCAGGCTGTGTGGGAGCCGCTGTAGCAGGCTGTGTAGGAGCCGCTGTAGCAGGCTGTGTGGGAGCCGCTGTAGCAGGCTGTGTAGGAGCCGCTGTCGCAGGCTCTGTTGGCTCGGCTGTGATCGGCTGTGTGGGCTCGGTTACGGGCGCTGTAGTTACGATTTCTTCGGTTTGGGGCTCTTCTGAGAAAAGAACGGTAATCGAGCCGTCAACACATTCAAAGAGGACGGGCTCAACGTCCTTGTTGTAGATATCGTAGTTTTCGTAATCATACGAGACAGAAACATCATAAGCTTCGCCTTCATCGGCTGTTTCGCAGACTAAAAACGTAAGAGTCGCAATCGTGCCGCTTACGGTAAAGTTAGTTGTGGCTGTGTCGTTTACCCATGCGAGTGTGTAGGGGGGTGTTAATTCGGGCTTATGGCTTGTTGCACCGAGAACTCCCGCGTCCTCAACGTTAATAAGCTCAAGAGCTTCCGGATTATAATCAATCCTGATTGTTGCGGAGATGATTCCGGGGTTAGCTGCGAGCGAAAGGTCAAGTGAAACCTCATCGCCCAGCTTGCCCTCGCCCTGTGAAACGGCGATGGCGGGCTCCTCAGTAGCAAAAGCCGTTATCGGCAGAACAACTGAGCACAGCATCAAAGCTGTAAGAAATAAGGATAATCCTTTTAATAAACATTTATTTTTCATTTTTCTACCTCATTAATCTTTATACGGAAGCTCTCTGTAGTCCGCCCAGTCGGCGAGATGTCTTGTAAGAATCACGCGGTCGCGGTTATTGACTATGCCGTTTCCGTCGACATCGGCGGCTTCCATATTGATGTTCTTGTAATCCTTCCAGTCGGCGAGATAGCGTGTAAGATAAAGGCGGTCGATGTTGTTGACCTTTTTGTTGCCGTCAACGTCGCCGAGGATGTAGTCGATTACCTGAATCTGTCCGCTTTTAGAATTATCTCATAAGTTTTCCTCCTCATTCATATGAATTTTGACACCGGGTAACATAATCACGGACAGACAGTTCTCCGCCTGCCCGCCATTTTCCTTCAAATTATAGCACAATAAAGCGAGTTTGTCATCAGTTTGATTGTATTTTTTTAGCAATTTTAATAAATTTGTTAAAAATCGACCAGTGATGTGAATACTCTTTACAATATTAACCGGGAAAGCGCTCCAATAACTTAAACAACAAAAAAGGGGCTGTCGCATTCAGCCCCAATAAATTATTTACTGTTTACAAAAAGAAATCAAATCACATAATCATTTGAATAGCTCTCATACTTATGGTCGATAATATCCTGCAAGGTAATCGAGTCAAGATACTCCGACACAACCTTCTTCAAGCCCTGCCAAACGTAGAGCGTAGTGCAGTCGATATGACGGTCGCAATCGATCTCGTTGTCGTCGTCAATACACGGAAGCGGAGAGAGCGAGCCCTCGGTCAGCCTGAGTATATCCCCCACCGTACATTTATTAGGCTCAACGGCGAGTCTGTAGCCGCCCTGAAAACCTCTGTTTGTACGCAGAATACGGGTTTTGTTGAGAATCGGCACAATCTGCTCCAGGTATTTCTTGGAAATCTTCTGGCGCTCGGCGATATCCTTTAACGCGATAAAACCGTCGTCCCTGTGCTCCGCAAGATCAACAAGCATTCTCAGAGCGTAACGTCCTTTAGTTGAAATCCGCATTATTTCCACCCTCTAATCAACTTTATAAAATAATAATACCACAAAATCTATAGGTTTTCAAGAAATTTGTTGCAAATCGGCTCAAATAATGTATAATAGAGTATAAGGACTGAAAGGAGAGTATCTATGAAGGACACAGATTCTAAAGTCAGTATGATACTTGACAGCTACAAAAAACACGACCTCACAAGCAGGATCGACGAGGACAATATCGTCAGCCGTGACGAGCTGATACTCATTGTAAAAGAGATCCGAAAGCTTCTCTTCCCCGGCTTTTTTGACAACAACAAGGTAAGAAGCGAGTATCTTAAATACCTCGTCGGCGAAAGGCTCGAGTATATAGAGTACAATCTCAGGAAGCAGGTAACCCGCGCGCTGAGCAACGAGAATAAGGACATAGACGCCGAGAGCAAGGCGTCAGAGCTCGTAAGCCGTTTCATCGAAAAAATCCCCGAGCTGCGCGATTATCTCAGCACAGACATTCAGGCGGCATATAACGGCGACCCCGCGGCGTACAGCACCGACGAAATCGTATTCTGCTACCCGGGAGTTTTCGCGATAACCGTCTACAGAATCGCCCACGTACTCTGGGAGCTTGAGATCCCGATGATACCTCGTATAATCTCCGAGTACGCCCACAACCTCACGGGTATCGACATTCACCCGGGAGCCACGATCGGCAAATACTTCTTCATCGACCACGGCACAGGCATCGTAATCGGCGAGACCACAATAATCGGCAACAACGTCAAGATTTATCAGGGCGTGACCCTCGGCGGTCTGTCCACGAGAAAGGGTCAGCAGCTCAAGGGAATTAAGCGTCATCCCACAATCGGCGACAATGTCACGATCTACTCCAACACCAGCATACTCGGCGGCGAGACCGTAATCGGCAACAACGTCGTAATCGGCGGTAACGCCTTCATCGTAAACTCCGTAGCCGAGGGTATGAAGGTCAACATCCGCAACCCCGAGCTCGAATACAGCGTTGACAAACGCTACGAGGACGAATTCTGGGACTACACAATTTAAGGCAACACATCAAAAAGACCGTCGCTGAGCGACGGTCTTTTCAATATCAGTGTCTTGGTTTATATCTTCTTCCCGAGGAACGCTGATTGTTGTTTCTCGGAACATATACTTCGTCAGTATCAAACTTACTGCGTCTTTTTACCTGACGGCTGCCGCCGCTTCTCTGAGGAGGAGCCTGACGTCTCTCGCCGCCCGAACCGTTCTGTCTCGGAGGAGCGGGACGATTATTGTCATCGCCGCCCGAACGTCCGCGTGAACCGCCCTTACCGGAGTCGATATTCTTCTTCCTGCGTACAGCCGCGACTATCAGTACAACAATGATAATCACAGACACGCACACAAGTCCGATACCCACATACAGCATCCAGATACCGTTATCTCCGCCGGAGGTATTATTCTTGATCCAGTCAAAGCTGTCAGCCGCTTCGCCGTCAGCCTTATTGGTCGAATTCTTGAGCATCGCCGTGATACTCTTCCAGTCCTTATTCTTGAGAGTATCCCCGTTGTCAACCTTTTCCTTGGAGTCATAAACCGCAGATGTCGCCGCCTTGGTAGAAGCAACCGACTGCGAACGGCTTATATAACCGGTATTGTTATTATTGCTCGCGTAAGACTGCGGTGCGGAATAAGCGCTGCTCTGAGACGACGAATATGAGTTATACGACGACCATGTAGAGCGCGATGAAGTCGAGTAAGAGGTTGTCGACTTTGAAACAGTCGACGACTTACTTGAGTAGGTCGAGCTGTAGCTCTTTGACGCCGAGCTGGAAACAGTCGAGCTTGACTTCTTAGGCTCCGGAGCCTGAGTCGCGGGAGGATTAGTCTCCACGGGAGGCGCCTGAGTCTCGATCTGAGGAGCCTGAGTTTCAACGCCTTCCTCCTCTTCATCGGCAAACGCTGTAAAAGTAAAAAGCGAAAGTAAAAATACAAGTATTAAAGTCAGACACGCAAAACGGAATTTCCTATTCATCTGACACACTTCCTTCCGTATTATGAAGCAAATTATTTTGCGCTGCCGCCGTCAGAATCGCCGGCCTCGTCATTTGAGCTGTCGTTAGCGGAGGTAGTCTCCTCCTTCTTCTCGAAGAACATACCGGGATCATAGCTGTTGATAGCGCCCTCATTCTTCTGAAGCGCGCTTGACTTTTTAAGATCCTCAGCTGTTTTCTCAAGAAGGTCTGTTAAATCGTCCTTCTTCATAGTTGAAAGAGTCGCGGAACGGTTGGACTCCTGAGCGATATACTTCTCAGCCGCCTTATCCGTGATCTTATTCTTAACAACAACATAAGCGATCGGGCTGTCGCCGTCAGCGCCGACAGTTACGACCTGAGCCTCGCCGTTCTTCATCTTCTGAACAGCGTTGTAGATATCCTCATTCTCAGACTTGAGGTCATCGGGCTTAGCGTACTGATCCTTCTTAACATCAGTGTCTGAAACGTTGTAATCCTTCTTAGCGTCCTCAAGAGCCTTATCAAAGGTAGTCGCGCCTGATGTAATATCCTTAGCGGCGTCCTCAAGATCGGCTGTGATCTTCTTGATCTTCTTATCGTCGAACTTCTTGGAAACGGGGTTGTTATCCTCGCCAGTAGTCTGAGTGTAGAGGTTTACGGGATAATAGCTGTAGCCGACAAATTCCTTAGCCACGTAATCGGAAAGCTCCTTGTTGGAAACCTCCTGTGTACCGCCCTTATCATAAAGCTTTGCGAAAAGCGCGGTCTGCTTAACGTTAGCGGCGTAAACAGAGAGGAAGAAGCTGTCGAAGGAAACACCGTGCTTTTCGAGCTCATCCTTCTGAGGCTGATAGTAGCCGTATGAAGCGTAGGGACCCATCTCCCAGGTATCCTTGGCAGTCTGCTTAGCGGAAGCCATGGAAGCCTCGTCCCATGTAGCGCCGTCCTTAGCGCAGAGGTAATCGAGAGCTACAAGGTTGAGGGAGATTTTCTCAGCCTCGTCCTTGATCCAATCCTTAGCAACAGCCTTTTTGTTATCGTCGTCGGTGATTTCGATATCCATAAAGGGCTCGTTATCCTTGTACTTATCCGACTTCTCGGCGTAAGTCTTAGCCGAGTTGTAAGCCTGATAGAGAGAATAGATGTATACACCGATGTCATACTGTGTATCAAGAGTTTTGTCGCTGTACTTGTAGCTCCACTCTTTTGAGAGACTCATATGTCCGCAGCCCGCTGCCGATACAATGAGAACAGCCACGAGTAACGCGGCTAAAATTTTCTGAAATGGTTTCATCATTCTTACCGTCCTATCTTATGATAATAGTGCACAAAAGTGCTATCTTAAAGATTATACACGATATAATACTAAAAGTAAATGATTTATAACAAAATTGTAAATATAAAAATGTAGAAAAATTGCAATTTTACGCCTCAAAAACTGTAATTTAATAGAAAATGCCTTTCAATACGTCGATCACGGGCATATCCTTGGGGAATCTCACGGCGATATAAGGCTTGTTTCCGGCGTTGAGCAACGCCTGACCGCGCAGCTTTTTCAGGATTTTTTCACATCCCTCGCTCTTAATGCTCTTGATATACAGGAGAACCGAGGTCTCGCTCTGACGTATCTCATAAATTCCGAGCGAGTACGCGATGTTCCTGATGAGCGCGATGTCGATAAGCCCGAGCACCGCGTCGGGAATCTCACCGAAGCGGTCTCTCAGCTCGTCCTTGACGTCGTCGCAGTCAGCCATATTTCGTATATCGGCAATACGGCGGTAGATGTCGATTCGCTGAGAAAGGTTATAAATATAGTTTTCGGGAATATGCGCCTCGATATTAACGTCGATAAGGCACTCGATTTCCGCGGAAATATTTTCCTCGCCCTTCTCCTCGCTGACAGCCTCAGCCAGAAGCTTCAGATACATATCATAGCCGACGTTCTCCATATGACCGTGCTGCTGAGCGCCGAGGATATTACCCGCGCCGCGAAGCTCCAGATCACGCATAGCTATCTTGAAGCCCGAGCCGAACTCGGTAAACTCCCTGATAGCGTTAAGACGCTTTGTAGAGATCTCGGTCAGAACCTTGCGCGGAGGATATGTGAGATAAGCGTAGGCTCTCCTGCTCGAGCGCCCTACCCTGCCTCGTATCTGATGAAGCTGAGAAAGTCCCATCCTGTCTGCGTTCTCTATGATGAGCGTATTCGCGTTCGGCAAATCAACGCCCGTCTCAATTATCGTCGTGCACACAAGCACGTTTATATTCTGCTCAAGCATATCTCTCCAGATATCCGAGAGCGTTTTTTCGTCCATTTTACCGTGAGCGACGGCGATTTTAGCCTCGGGAACAGCCTCTCTGATAGCCGATGACTTTGCCTCGATCGTATCCGTGCGGTTGTAAAGATAGAAAACCTGTCCTCCCCTTCTGAGCTCACGGCGGATAGCCTCGTTGATCACCGCGCTGTCGTATTCAAGCACATAGGTCTGAACGGGGTGCCTGTCCTGCGGAGCCTCCTCGAGCACGGACATATCCCTGATTCCGCTCATAGCCATATTCAGCGTTCTCGGGATCGGAGTCGCGGATAGCGTCAGAACGTCAACGTTCTTTCTCAGCTCCTTGAAGCGCTCCTTCTGCTTAACTCCGAACCGCTGCTCCTCGTCGATGATAGCCAGTCCTAAGTCGCGGAACACAACATCCTCCTGAACGAGCCTGTGAGTGCCGACCACAAAATCTATCTCACCCTTTTTCAGCTTTTCGATAATCACCTTTTGCTGCTTGGGAGTGCGGAAGCGTGAGAGCAGCTCGATATTTACGGGATAGCCCTCAAAACGCCTCAAAATCGTCTGATAATGCTGCCACGCAAGAATAGTCGTCGGACACAGCAGAGCGCACTGCTTGGAGTCGCTGACGCATCTGAACGCGGCTCTGAGAGCGACCTCAGTTTTTCCGAAGCCGACATCTCCGCAGAGAAGTCTATCCATAGGCTGTATCCGCGCCATATCATTCTTGATTTCCTCACAGCAGCGAAGCTGGTCGGGAGTTTCCTCATATTCAAATTTCAGCTCAAAATCCCTCTGCCACGAGCTGTCGCCCGTAAAGGCAAAGCCCTTTGACTGCATACGCTGAGAATAAAGATTAATAAGCTCCTTGGCGATATCCTTGACCGAGCTCTTGACCCTTGACTTTGTTTTCTGCCACTCCGTACCGCCGAGACGGTTGAGCTTGACGCGGCTGTCCTCCTTGGGACCGATATACTTCGCCACCAGATCGAGCTGTGTAACGGGAACGTATAGCACGTCGCCCTTGGCGTACTCAATGCGGATATAATCCTTGACAACGCCGTGAACGTTCATCTTCTGAATACCGCCGAAGATACCGATACCGTGGGTACTGTGAACTACATAGTCGCCCTTGACGAGCTCGGACAGGCTGTATATCTCCTGACCGTTCTTATTCTTCGCCCTTCTTTTTCTTGAGGGCTTATAGCTTTGCGAAAGCCCCTGACTGATAAGGACGAACCTTGACTCCTTGAACTCAAAGCCCGAGGAAAGCGCTCCGGGCATAACGCACAGACCGCTGACGTCCTCTTTGTCGGGATCTTCAATATAACGCGCTGGATAGTTTTCGTTGAGCAGATTATCGTATAGATTTTTAGCGGACTTCTCCGTTCCCGCGAGCACCGCTATGTCATAGCCCGATTCAAGATAATGGTCGATATCCTCGCTTATATACTTGATCGAACCGTTCCACAGACCGAGCTGAACGGCTGAAAAGCTGACAAGCTCGTTGAGCGGAATGTCATAACCGCTGCCTGCGAAGGTATCCGTAAACAGCATCGGATATTTTCTTAATATTTCTATACAAGAATTATAATCCTTGTAATAGGTCTCAAAGCCCCTGCAAAGCGCGCCGTCTCTGAAATACTCGTCTAAATTCTCCTTATACTGAAACTCAAATGCCTTAGCCCTCTCCCTGACGTTGTTGTACTCGGATACGAACACAAGACCGTCCTTATCGAGATAGTCGAGCAGCGTCGCGGGCTTGTCGTAGACCTCGCCGATAAACTTGTCTATCGAGGAAATGCTGAGCCCGTCGCGGATCCTTGCGGCTTCACGCAGCAGGATCTCCTTAGCCTCCTGCTGATTCTCCGCCTTGAGCCGCAGAGCCTTTTTCTGAATCCTGTCGCATAAGCTGTCCTTGTCCTCAATGATTATCTCCGCCGAGGGCGTGAGGATGATTTCGTCAGCCTTTTCCATTCTTCGCTGAGTCTCAATGTCAAAATAGTTGAGGTCGGTGATCTCGTCGCCCCAGAATTCAGCTCTGACGGGATTCTCGCTGTCGGGCATAAAGAAGTCAAGTATTCCGCCCCTGAGCGAGAACTGACCTGTTCCGTCAACCTGGTCGAAGCGCTGATACCCCAGCAGAGTAAGCGCCTTTACGCAGGCATCCGTCGAAATCTCAAAGCCCGCCTTCAAGTGAAGCGTCGAGGATTTCAGAACCTCGGGAGGAATCGTAAACTGTGACGCGGCGTCAAGGCAGGCGACAACAACGTCGTATTCTCCCCTGAGCATTTTATACAGCACGTTGAGCCTCTGATGCTCGTACTCGCGCGATTTTCCGCTGACCTCGCGGAAGATAAAGTCACGCGAGGGATAGAAAAGCGCTCTGAGCCCCATCGAGCATAAATCATTGGTCAGAGTCTGCGCCTTCTGCTCGTCAGGGGCAACACAAAAGGCTCTGACATTACGTGAACGGCAGAGCGAATAATAAATTGTTGACTTGTGGATCTCCGAAAGTCCCGTAGCGCATACAGCGCTCTTGGGCTTCAGAGCTTTGTCGATTTTCTTATAGGCGGCTTCGCGCCGTAAGAATTTCTCTATAAATTTCATATCAGTTAAAGTTGTTCATAGCCTGCTGGATTTTCCCGTCAATAATCAGGCTTACCGCCTCATAGGTATTTTCGGCGATCGTATCGAGCAGCTTAGACTCGTCCTTTGTAAACTTCGAGAGAACCCACGCGGCAAGGTCATAGTTAGGGTTGGGCTTGTTGCCTATTCCTATTTTAACGCGGGGGAACCGATCGCTGCCGCTGAGGTAGATTATATTTTTCATACCGTTCTGACCGCCGTCGCTTCCCTTTTGGCGAATACGCATTTTGCCGACGTCGAGGTTGATGTCGTCAAGTAATACTACTACATTCTCGGCAGGAATTTTGTAGAAATTCATCGCCTCGACAACCGCCTGACCGCTGTTGTTCATATATGTAGACGGCTTCATCAGCAAAACCCTGTGACTGCCGAGCCTCGCCTCGCCCACCGTTGACTTGAACTTTATGCGGTTGACCCTGACAGAGCATTTGTCCGCGATATAGTCAAGCATACGGAAGCCCACGTTATGACGGGTATTCTCGTACTTGCGGTCGGGATTTCCGAGCCCTACAATTAGATACTCAATTGAATTGTTTGTAAACTTTTTCTTGCCGAACATAAAATCACCTGAATTATAATAATCGGTTTATCAATCACTGTAGGGGCTGTTTCAGATGAAACAGCCCCTGAGCTATGTATTAAATCAATATTAATCGAACGCCGCCGTAAACGAGTTGTCGTTGTAGATACGCGCGATAGCCTCGGCGAATACGGGAGCGGTGTGGAGAACAGTAAATTTATCAAGCTTCTTTTCTTCTGTGAGAGGAACTGTATCGAGAAGTACGAGCTCCTTGATAACGGAATCTCTGATTCTCTCGATAGCGGGACCTGAGAGAACGGCGTGAGTAGCGCAGGCGTAAACCTCTGTCGCGCCGCCGATTTCCATAATCGCCTTAGCGCCGTTGCAGAGTGTGCCGGCTGTATCGATCATATCGTCAAGGATAATGACCTTCTTGCCCTTAACGTCGCCGATGATGTTCATAACCTCTGAAACATTAGCCTTGGGACGACGCTTATCAATGATAGCGAGGGCTGTGCCGATACGGCTCGCGAAGTTTCTCGCTCTTGTAACGGAGCCCAGGTCGGGAGATACAACAACATAATCGTCGGCGTTGTCGCCTACAACCTTCTTCATATGCTCTGCGAGTATGCCCGAGCCCTTGAGGTGATCAACGGGGATATTGAAGAAGCCCTGGATCTGATTAGCGTGAAGATCCATTGTAAGAAGTCTGTCGGCGCCCGCCGCTGTGATAAGGTCGGCGCAGAGCTTTGATGAGATCGGATCTCTCGGACGAGCCTTTCGATCCTGACGAGCGTAGCCGAAATACGGCATAACGGCTGTGATACGCGCCGCCGAAGCTCTCTTCATAGCGTCGATCATAATCAGCATTTCCATCAGGTTGTCGTTGACGGGAGTGCATGTTGACTGAACGATAAAGCACTCGGAGCCGCGGACAGATTCGTCGATGGAAACGGCGATCTCACCGTCGGAGAATTTCTTACAGACCGACTTACCCAAGGGAAGTCCGAGCTGATTAGCTATCTCCTGAGCGACTGAAAGATTTGAGTTACCTGCGAAGATTTTGATGTCTTTTCCGTGAAAATTCATTGATGTTCTCTCCTTATTTCAATTGATTATTCAACAATTATACCCTTTTTTAACGGCGATTTCCTCAAGCTCTTTGAGCTGTTCACGGTCGTTGGCGCCGAGAACAGTGTCGGGGCTCTTGGCTGTGAATGCGCCGATTTTTTCATTTTTCTTTAAAAGAAGTTTAAGCGCGTCGGGAAGATAATACTCCTTCGCGTTATTGTCCGATTTGATCTCGCCGAGCACCGAGAGTAGCTTTTCCGTATCAAACCAGAAGCCGCCGGAGTTAACCTCGTTGATAGCGGCGGTTTTCTCGTCCGCGTCCTTCTGCTCGACAATGGCTATAACCTCTCCCTTGTCATCTCTGACGATTCGTCCGTAGCCCGTCGGGTCGTCAACTCTCGCCGAGATAACAGTCGCGGAGTTTTTCTCGCCCGAGTGGAACTCATAGGAATCCCTGATCGTGTCGCTGTCCATAAAAGGAGCGTCGCCGTTGAGGATCACCACGCTGCCGCCCGCCTGCTCAAGAAAGCTCTTTGCCTGCATTACGGCGTGACCCGTGCCGAGTCTTTCAGCCTGATAGACCGTCTCAACAGGAAAATCGAGAGTTGAAACAAACTCGTCGATATATTCCTTGCCGAAGCCCTTGACCACGCAAATCTTTTCGATACCCGCGCGTCTGACGGAATTGATTACCCATTTGAGCATCGGCTCGCCCAGCACCTCAGCCAAGGGCTTGGGCTTGTTCATCTTCATACGCTTGCCCTCGCCGCCCGCGAGGATGACCGCGCACTTGTTCATAATACCACTTTCTTCCGTAAAATTCATAGAAATACACACTCTAATTATCTCACAGATTGATAATTTTTCAAGACAAAAAAGCAAAAAAATTTTATTTTATTTGTTTTATACATAATATTCGTAAAAACGCTTTAAAGTTTTTTGCAAATTTTTTCAAAATTTTTCAAAAACTTATTTATTTTTTTTCTTTTCTTTGGTATAATTATCCTAAGACTGTTATGGTCAAATAATTACTTAGTATTAGGAGGTAATTCCAATGGCAAACAAATGGGTTTATTTGTTTACTGAAGGCGACGCTAACATGCGTGAACTTCTCGGCGGTAAGGGCGCTAACCTCGCTGAGATGACAAAACTGGGTCTCCCTGTTCCTCAGGGCTTCACAATTTCTACTGAGGCTTGTACACAGTACTACGAGGACGGCAGACAGATCAACGACGAGATTATGGGTCAGATTATGGACCATATCGAGAAGATGGAAGGAATCACAGGTAAGAAGTTTGGTGACAAGA
>CACYDB010000099.1 GCA_902773035.1 uncultured Ruminococcus sp.
ATTGTATCTCAACACCGAAGTGTTAAAACCTATCTTAGAGCTTCAATCGCTCTGAACACTTGCGTGTTCGTTATCCTTACTTTTTTATAGTGTGTAAGTCACTTTGTAATGTTTGAGTTCTTCACTCAAAGTCATCACGGGTTTCTGTACTTTCGTTGTTTAATTTTCAAGGTTCTTGTGTTGCAAAACAAAGGTGTTTTTTGTGAACACTTTTATTGTCGCAACATTTGTTATTATACCACAACCGAGAAAAAAGTCAATACCTAATTTCAAATTTTTTTAAAAAATTTTCAATTTTTTTATGGGCGAAAAACTTGACAAAAAAATCTTTTATATATATAATAATGTTTACAAGCACTGCAACATATTAATTGTTGCCTAACAATTAAATTCCCCTAAAAACTGTGAAGGGAATAAGATACAATGCCGAGCGCGCAGAGAGCTGATGGTTGGTGTAAATCAGCGGTGAGGGTTGTATGTATAGCTCATCCCGGAGTTTCCCGGCTGACATAGGTCGGGACGCCAGACTGCGTTATCGGTCAGGACTTTGTTGGAAGTCTGTGAGGAGTGTGCCGTGAGGTACGCTTAAATTTGGGTGGTACCGCGAGTTTCTCGTCCCTTGTTTTCAGGGGCGTTTTCTTTTGCGAATTTTTATGGAGGTAAAAACTATGAACGAAGGCTACAAAAAGTATATTCCATTCAAACAGATCGACCTGCCCGACAGGCAGTGGCCTAACAAGACTATTACTAAAGCGCCGATCTGGTGCAGCGTAGATTTGCGCGACGGCAATCAGGCTTTGATTGACCCGATGAACCTCGAGGAAAAGCTCGAGTTCTTCCACGCGCTCGTTGATATGGGAATCAAGGAAATCGAAATCGGCTTCCCCTCAGCCTCGGCTACCGAATATGAAATCTGCCGTGAGCTCATCGAGGGCGGTCATATTCCCGACGACGTTACGATCCAGGTTCTTGTTCAGGCGCGCGAGCATCTCATTCAGAGAACCTTTGAGGCTATCAAGGGCGCTAAGAACGTTATCGTTCACTTCTACAATTCGACTTCGACCTTGCTGCGTGAGGTTGTTTATAAGACCGATATGCAGGGCGTTATCGACATCGCCGTTAACGGCGCCAAGCTTATCAAAAAGCTCACTGAGGAATTTGAGGGTGATACCAACATCCGCTTTGAGTATTCTCCCGAGAGCTTCAGCGGCACTGAGATGGACAACGCCGTTAAGATCTGTGAGGAGGTTATGGACGCGCTCGAATGCACAAAGGAAAATCCGATTATCCTCAACCTGCCGAACACGGTCGAGATGTGCACACCTAACACATACGCCGATCAGATCGAATACTTTATCAGACACCTCAAAAACAGAGAAGCGGCTATCATCAGCGTTCATCCGCATAATGACAGAGGCTGCGGCGTAGCGGCGGCGGAGCTTGCTTTACTTGCGGGCGCCGAGAGAGTTGAGGGCACACTGTTCGGAAACGGTGAGCGTACCGGTAATCTCGATATGGTAACGGTCGGACTGAATATGTACACTCAGGGCGTTGACCCCGAGCTCGACTTCTCCAATCTTCCGAAGCTCAAGGAAATCTACGAGCGCTGCACAAATATGAAGATCGATCCGCGTCAGCCTTACATAGGCGAGCTGGTATTCACAGCTTTCTCGGGCTCACATCAGGACGCCATAAACAAGGGTCACAAATATATGGAGGAAAGCGGTACACCTTACTGGGAGATTCCCTATCTCCCGATCGACCCCGCCGACGTCGGCAGACAGTATGAGCCAATCGTTCGTATCAACTCACAGAGCGGTAAGGGCGGAGCGGCGTTCGTTATGCAGAACAACTTCGGCTATGATCTTCCGAAGCGTATGCACCGCGAATTCTACAATCTCGTTCAGGCTGAGTGCGAAAAACTCGGCAGAGAGCTCATTCCCGCTGAGGTACTCAAGGTATTTGAGAACAACTACCTCAACATCAAGCAGAAGTACGAGCTCGTCAGCCATAAGGTCTACGAGGAGAGTGAGAACGGCAAGCAGTACGTTCACTTCAAGGGCAGAATGATGATCGACGGCAGAGATGAAGTCAAGCTCAAGGGCGTCGGCAACGGTCCGATAGACGCGTTCTTCCGCGCTCTCAAGCCGATCAATATGGATAAGTACAGATTTGTCAACTACTCTCAGCACGCGATTTCAGAGGGCAGCGACAGTAAGGCTGTGTCTTATATCGAGCTGAAAAAGCCGAACGGCAAGAATATCTTTGGCGTCGGAATCGATTCCAACGTAAACTTTGCCTCAATCCTCGGCGTACTCAACGCTATCAACAGAGCTGAGCTGGAAGCTGAGCAATAACAATAACCAATATAGCAAAACCCGAGGGTTCCCTCGGGTTTTTTATTATGCTTAAATATACTTTTTTCAATGAAAAACAAACATATATGCCAGATATCCGACATAGGCTGTGAGCAGCAGAACTCCCTGCCACCTCATAAACTTTTTAGTGATGATCGTCGGAATAAACGCTATCGCCGACAGTCCGAAAAGCACAGGAAGGTCTACCCAGATCGTGCCCGCCGAGACCGGAAGATTCTTGCCGTAAGCTATCATACACGGCGGCAGGACAAAGGTAATGTCGATGATGTTGGAGCCGATGATGTTGCCGACGGAGAGCGAGGACTGTTTCTTTGTGATTGCGGAAATCGTCGTGACAAGCTCGGGGAGCGAGGTGCCTATAGCGACTGCCGAAAGACTGATTATACGCGTCGGTACGCCGAGTGAAGCCGCGATTTCAGTGCCGTAATTTACGAGCAGCTCTGAGCCGACTATGATTCCCGCGCAGCCGATTACAAAGAGGAAAATCTTTTTCGCGACGATCGCCTTAGTAATTTCGGCTTTTTCATCCTGCTCATTATTCGCGCTGAGCTGCGATTTCGCGGATTTGATGTTCTCGTATACAAAGAAAGCGAACAGCGCGCAGAGGGTGATTGAAGCGATAACCGAGATTTCTCCCGATACGCCGAACGCCCACACAGCGATGATTGACACAATCAGAAGCAATATCTTAGGCAGATATTCCTTTAGCTTAATCGCGAGCGGCATAAATATAAGGCTGATACCCATTATCAAGCCTGTGTTGGCTGTAACTGAGCCTATAGCGTTACCCGTCGCCATATCGACGTCGCCCTGAGCCGCGGCGATTACTGAAACGATAACCTCAGGCAGCGAGGTCGCGAAGCCCACTACAGTCGCGCCGACTATAAAGTGCGGTATTCCCGAGACCTCGGCTAGCCATGCCGCCGCGTCAACAAACCAGTCGCCGCCCTTGATTATGCACACAAGTCCGACGACAAATAAGAAATACATTAAGAAAACTTCCATTTTTCCTCCCGATTTTACTTCTTTATCTGATTTTTCAACAATTCTTTAGCGGGTGTTAAAACTCATTATCCTTTTTGCGCGAAAATACGCACCCGCAGTAATTTTGCCTATATAAATTATATTCGCGCGAAAGCTCGATAGAACGCTTGTATCCGTTTTTCTTCTTGAAGTCAGAGGGCAGATACTTTACGCCGTATTCATCAGCGAGCCTCTCGCCTATTTCATTGATTTTTTCCGCGTTTTTCAGCGGAGAGATCGTAAGCGTGGTGAGAAAATAATCCGCGCATTTTTCCTTGCAGACCCTCGCCGCCTCTCGCAAGCGGAGTTCAAAGCAGATTTCACATCTTTTGCCGCCCTCGCACTCCTTCTCAAAGCCCTTGACCGCGTCAAAAAAGCAGTCGGGATCGTAGTCGCCCTCAATGAGCGTGATTTCATTCTTATGAGGAAGCTCGGAAATGAGCCTTGCCTCCTCCGCGAGACGATAACTGTATTCGTCGGAGTCCGTGATATTGGGATTATAGTAGAGAATGATTATTTTAAAATATTGCGAAAGATACTCCAGTACATAGCTCGAACAAGGCGCGCAGCATGCGTGAATGAGAAGCGTCGGAGTTATGCCCTCGGCGGCGTATTTCTCTATACAGCTGTCCATATTCTTCTGAGCGTTATTCATTTACATACTCCGTAATATCCTTTGCCGAGCTTACAACGACCTGAGCTCCCGCGGAAACGAGCTCTTCCCTGCCCCTGAAGCCCCAGTCTACGCCGAGCATATCAACGCCCGCGTTATCGGCTGTAAAGACATCAACGTTGCTGTCGCCGACGTAAAGGCAATCCTTCTTATCGACGCCGAGCTCCGAGAGCATAGCGTTAAGGCTCTGAGGATCGGGCTTCTCGGAAAACTCAGGCTTGCGTCCCCAGGCTAAAGTGAACTTGTGGTCGGGATAGATTCTCTCAAGGATCTCGCTGACAAAAACGTCGGGCTTGTTTGAGAGAACAGCCGTCATAACGCCCATATCGTTCAGCTCCTTAAGCATCTCCGCGCAGTCGGGATACGCCGTCGTGTTATCGTTACAATGGACGGAATAATACTCGTCAAAGGTCGTTTTAACGATATTTTTCAGCTCCCTGTCAGTATGGCTTTCGCCCATCGCCCTGTTAATGAGCTTATCTCTGCCGTTACCGACAAAAAGCTTGTATTCTTCAATTTCGTGTACGGGAAGACCCGCTTTTTCGAGCCCCTTGTTCACGGAAACTGCAAGATCAACGAGAGAGTTGACAAGCGTTCCGTCGAGGTCGAAAACAATTAACTTATATTTCATTAAAAACCCTTTTCCTGTTCAAAGAGTATCGCGCGGCAGGGAGCCGCCTCAAAGCCGTCGAGACGTATCGGGAAAGCGCAGAGAGTGTAATCGTTGCTCTCCTTGATGTCCTCGAGGTCAAGGTTTTCGAGAATTGTCACGCCGCTTGACGCGAGAATACGGTGGACTCTGTTATTGTCAAACTCAGCGCCGATCGACTGACGGTCAATTCCTATCAAAGTCAAATCGCTGTCCGCGATAACCTGCGCCGCGGAGCTTTCGATTCCGCCGTCCTCGCCTGTTGTGCGGATAAGCAGTCTTTTGCGGCTGCGAGGGAGAATACGCTCCATATCGCCGCCTGTCAGGATCCTGTCAGTCGTCACAACACTGCACTTGCCGTAGAAGGTCGAAAGCCTGAGCTCGTCGATTTTTTTGCCCTCCTCATCAAAATGGAACGGGGCGTCAAGGTGAGTGCCCGTATGACTGCTCATCGAAAACATACTGAGATTATACTCGTCGCCGTCCTCAATTGAGCTGACGAACTCGCATACAGTCTCAGGGTCATTCTCATAAGGCGGTGTTTCGGGAATACTTCTGCTGATATCGTAAATAATCATATATACCTCCCCTTTCCCGATTATTATAGCATTAAATCAAAATATATACAAGAGCAAAAGAAAACTCCGCGACCGAAGTCGCGGAGTATCTTATTTTAAATCATCTTAATGAATCAATGATTACATTAATACAGATTACCAGTTACCGCCTAACTTGCCGTTGCCGTTGTTCCAAGATGTAACTGTGAATGTACCGCCGTCCTTAGTTGTAAGGTCTTCTGTCTGGTTGTAAAGCACGCCCTGATCAAAAGAAGGAGTTGCAGCTGTCTTGTTGATACGAGCAAAGAGTACCTTGTCGTAGAGACCTGTAGCCTTGTTGTCTACAAGCTTAACCCACTTAGCTTCTTTGCCTTCCTGCCATGTGTAAGCATACCATGTCTCGTCGCCGTTTGTGTAATCCTTGGCTGAGAGTGTAGCTGTCTTACCCTCTGCAGGAGCTACTGTTGTTGTAGGAGCCTCTGTTGTAGGAGCAACTGTTGTTGTAGGAGTCTCTGTTGTTGTAGGAGCTTCTGTTGTAGGAGCAACTGTCGGTGCCTGTGACCATGAACCTGACATCTTGCCATTTTGGCCATCATGCCAGCTTGTAACTGTGAATGTGGCGCCGTCAACTGTTGTGAGGTCTTCTGTCTGGTTGTAAAGCACGCCTTCATCAAATGAAGGAGTTGCAGCTGTCTTGTTGATACGGGCAAAGAGTACGTTGTCGTAGAGGCCTGTAGCCTTGTCGTCTACAAGCTTAACCCACTTAGGATCTTTACCTTCCTGCCATGTGTAAGCATACCATACTTCGTCGCCGTTTGTGTAATCCTTGGCTGCGAGTGTAGCTGTCTTACCCTCTGCAGGA